>JASIJN010000124.1 GCA_030050125.1 Streptosporangiaceae bacterium
GCAGACCTGCGGGCGGACATCCCCGACCAACGCGGCACCGCCATCGCGCTGACCGGCCTCGCGCTCGCCGAGGCGGCACTTGGTGACGGCCGGCGGGCGCGCGCGCTCGGTCATGAAGCATGCCGCATGCTGGACCGGTCGGGAGATCTTCCTGGCCACGTCGGCGCCCTGAACAACCTGGCTGTGGCCGAGGTCCTCACTGGCCGTCCGGGGCAGGCCGTCGGCCTGATCGAGCGGGCGTTGGCGCTGCGCGCGATCCCCGGCGTCGGCTGGCAGTACATGCTGCTCGCGGGCCTGCGCGGGATGTCGGGGGAGATCGCGGCAGCGGTGGCGGCGGTCGCGGCGGCGCGGGGCTGTTTTGAGCAAATCGGCGACCGGCGTGGCCTGGCGGCTGCCGCCGACCTGGGCCGTCGGCTCGGCGTCCGTGAGCGCAGCGCTAAGCCGATGCAAAGTCCACGGCCATAGATTCCCGTCGTCGGCTTCTTACCCCGGGGAGGTAACGGACATGGAAGCGATGACATCGGAGAGCCCGCGCGTCCTCGGTGAGGCGACGCTGGCCGAACTCCGGACACGGATGCTCGGCCCGGTGATCTCTCCGGGTGACTCCGGCTACGAGAGCGCCCGGCAGGTCTGGAACGGCGCGATCGACATGCATCCCGCGCTTGTTCTGCGCTGTTCCGGAGTCGCCGACGTCATCAGCGGGATCCAGTTCGCCTGCAGTGAAGGGCTGCAGGTGGCGATCCGCGGCGGCGCGCACAGCGTTGCCGGGTTCTCCACCTGCGACGGCGGTGTCGTGCTCGATCTTTCGCCGATGGCGGCGGTACGCGTGGACCCGCGCAACCGGCGGGCACTCGCGCAGGGCGGCACGACCTGGCGGCGATTCGACCACGAGACCCAGGCGCACGGCCTGGCCACCACGGGCGGCCTGGTTTCCTCGACCGGGATCGGCGGGTTCACGCTGGGCGGCGGTGTCGGGCACCTCGTCCGCAAGTACGGATTGGCATGCGACAACCTGCTGTCCGCCGAAATGGTGACCGCCGAAGGCGAGCTGGTGCGTGCCAGCGAAGACCAGAACGCCGGCCTGCTCTGGGCACTGAGGGGTGGCGGCGGGAACTTCGGCGTGGTCACCGAGCTGGAGTTCGCGCTGCATCCGGTCGGACCCACCGTGCTGGGCGGTGCCGTCTTCTACCCAGGACAGCAAGCGGCTCAGGTGCTGGCCAGCTGGCGGGACGCGGTAGCCGGTGCCCCCGACGAGCTCACCACGCTGGTCGACCTGACGACCGCCCCGGCCGCGCCGTTCCTGCCGGAGGACCTGCACGGCAAGAAGGTCGTCATCGTGTCTGTGTGCTGGGCGGGCCCACTGGAGGAGGGCGAGGAAGTCGTCCGTCCGCTGCGGGCCCTGGGCACCCCGCTGGTCGACCTGCTCGGCCCGATCCCGTACGTCGCGCTGCAGCAACTCGTCGATCCGATGTATGAACCAGGCGCGGCGAATTACTTCACCTCGGCCTTCCTCGACGAGCTTCCCGACCCGGCCGTCGAGACGTTCGTTGATGCCCACCGGCGCTCCGCGGGGCTCCCGGCCGCCTGCGAACTGCATGTCCACCAACTCGGCGGGGCGATGGCGCGGACGGCACCCGGCGCGACGGCGTTCAGCCAGCGGCAGCCGCCGTATCTCATCAACTGCATCGCGCGCACACCCACGGCGGAGGGCTTCGAGGCCAACCGCGCGTGGGCCCGCGGCACGCGGGAATCGATGGCCAGGTTCGGGGCAGGCCAGATGTATGTCAACTTCACCGGCGAGGGGGACGAGGACAAAGTACGGGCGTCCTACCCGGCGGAGACCTACGCCCGGCTTGCCGCTGTTAAGGCACACTACGACCCGGCCAACCGGTTCCGCTTCAACCAGAACATACGCCCCGCCGAGGCCGGATGACCGTCGCGACCCGGAACACCGGGTACCACGTCGTCGTGATCGCCGGCGGGGCCGCAGCCGGATGCCGTGCGAGGACAGGGCAGCGAGCGGTATCCGGGGATGGGAGTTAGCCGTCGGTGCTTGATTTCGAGCCTGGCTGTGAGCGCTGTGAACGCGGGCGGGGTTGCTTGCCGTCGACGGCAAGGGCACCGGATCGTGCGGCGCGGGTCGGCCGGGCCTGGCCGACTGGCGTGAGGTACACGTACTTGATTGCGGGCCGACCACACCGGCTTGCCCGGCGATGAGCTGGGACATTTCGCGGAGCATGGGCGGCGAAACGCCACGCCCGGACAGTAGGTCCCGGTTCGTTCGCAGCAAGAGCACCGAGGAGAGCACTAGCAGCAGGCCGATAAGCGCGCTGGCTACCGTGTCCGTCCGAGGAAGATGCCCAGCGCCGCGAGCAAGGACCAGAAGAAGCGCTCTCGCCCGTACCCGAGCGGATGGGTCTGATCCGGGGCCCGGACGCTGCTGAGCACGCCGATCAGCAAGAACACCTGGACCGCAACATCGGCGGCATTGGCCGCGGTCTGGGCGCGCAGGGCCACCGATCCGGTCACCACCGCCGCCACTCCCAGTCCGAGAGTTTCGGCGCAATTCACCACGAGGGAAACGAGTACGCTCCGGCGCGCTGTACCGGGGAGCGGCGATCTGACCAGACCGCGGTGCTCGACTTCGCCGCGGTCCTGGCGGTTGTCGCGGCGGCAGCCGACCGCATGCTGACCGCCGGTCAGGCTACGGCGACCGGCCGCCCGGGTCGGCGCAATTACCGCCGGGCAGCGGCAGGTCCCAGCGATCGCCTCAGCGGGAATAGCAGCCCCCGCCACGACGCTATATATATACGAAACCAGTAGTTCAGTTTGGCTAGGGAAGGAACTGCGGTGAGCACCGCGACGGCACGCGCGATGGGCGGGTCGTTCCTGCTGCAGCGGTTGCAGTCGGCCATGACCGCTGATCTTCGCCGTCGTGTCCATAACTCAGAAAGGAGGTGAGACACGTGAACTCATATCTCGCCAGCCAGATCGTCCAGGAACGGCAACGCGACATGCTGGCGCAAGCTGGAAAGCAGCGCCTGGCACAGCTGGCGCCGGCATCGCGGCGTGCCGAGCGGGCCGGGCGGCGCATGGCACTGCGGCTGCGCTCGGAACTGGGGCAATGACCTCGCGACCGTGAGCCGGCCACGCGCCCGGCTAGAGCATGGCCGGGCCAGGCCCGCTCGCGCAGCCGACCACCTGCCGCGGGCCTGCGCCCCGCCGCTGAGCAGCTCAGCTCACTTCTGCGGATCCGCCGGATTCATCGCACTGCGGGCCGCCCATCCTCTGTCCAGGTGGACCCGCTCCAGCGTCCGGCCCATAGCCGCTGGTGGCGACCCCGCCGACAGGCACATGGTGGGGGGCCCTGGACGCCGAACAACCACCCAGCAGCGTCCATAACTGATCGTTCTGTATTGCGTTCGTGATCACGCTGCGCACGATGCTCAGGACATCGCGTCCGGCACTGCCGCCACCGGGTGTTTCACGAGTTCAGCGAGGCGGCCAGCCGAGTGCGTCGAAGACGGCGATCGGGTCGAGGTAGTCCCGCCAGTGGACGACCTCGCGGTCGCGGAGGGTGAGGACGGAGATGTAGCGGTTGTGGTAGGGGGCGCCGGTGGCCACGACCTTGCCCGCGGAGGCGTACTCCAGGACGACCGTTCCCTGGGCTGGGTCGTGGTGCACGGCCAGGTCGTAGCAGCGGTCCAGGACGAGCGCGTCGCCGTAGGGCCGGTACAGCTCGGCGACCGCGGTGCGGCCCTCGACCCGGCGCGGGTAGCCGGGGACCGTGATCACGTACTCGAAGACGGCGTCCTCGGCGAGGAGGTCGAAGAAGGGACCGGGGCCGGCCAGGCCGTCTAGGCCCTGCTCGATGATGCGGAAGAACGGGTCGAGCGCGGCGAAGTCGTCAAGGCCGACGATGGGCGTCTTCATGAGGGCTTTCCTTTTCTTCCGTTACTTCCATGATGACCAGTAAAAGTGAGAGCTTCAATGA
>JASIJN010000125.1 GCA_030050125.1 Streptosporangiaceae bacterium
GACCAGCACCATCGTGCAGCCCGCCTGCTGCCACGGCCGGAACGCGTCGTCCAGGCCGGCCGGAACGGCGATCCCGCGATCACGCAGCAGCCGCTCCCGGCCGACCAGGATCTGCTCCCCGTCCGCGGTCCCGCGGGCACCCAGGCCCGGCAGCGCCTCGAAGCCGGTCACCTCGGGCAGCGGGCCAAGCTCGGCGCTGGCCGCGGCGCTGATCGCGACGGCCACGGCGTGCTCGGAGGCGCTCTCTATCGCGCCGGCCCGCCGGAGCAGGGTCTCGCGGCTGATCCCCGGTCCCGGCAGCACGGCGGTGACCGCCATGACCCCGGTGGTGACCGTCCCGGTCTTGTCCAGCACCACGGTGTCCACCGCGCGCGAGGACTCCAGCGCGCGGTAGCCCTTGATGAAGATGCCGAGCTGCGCGCCCCGGCCGCAGGCCACCATCAGCGCCGCCGGGGTGGCCAGGCCCAGCGCGCACGGGCAGGCGATGATCAGCACCGCCAGGGCCGCGCTGAACGCCCGCTGCGCCGGGGCGCCCGCCAGCAGCCACGCGCTCAGCGTCACCGCCGCGAGGACCAGCACGGACGGGACGAATATCGCGGCGATCCGGTCCGCCAGCCGCTGCACGGCGGCCTTCTGCGTCTGGGCCCGCTCGACCAGGGCAACCAGGTGCGCGAGCTGGGTATCCTGGCCGACCTTGACCGCGCGCACGACCAGCCGCCCGCCGACCGCGATGGTCCCGGCGGTCACCTGGTCGCCCTCGCCCACGTCGGCCGGGACCGACTCACCGGTCATCATGCTGGTATCGACCGCGGACTGCCCGGACAGCACGTCGCCGTCGGCGGCGACGCGCTCACCCGGGCGCACCACGAAACGCTGGCCTGCCCGCAGCTCGGCCACCGGAACGCGGCGCTCGGTCCCGTCGTCCTCGACCACGCACACGTCCCTCGCGCCCGCCGCGGCCAGCTCCCGCATCGCGTCGCCGGCCAGCCGCCGGGCCCGGGCCTCGTAGAACCGGCCCGCCAGCAGGAACGTGGTGACCGACGCCGCCACCTCCAGGTAGATCCCGCCGCCCGATGCGTGCACCAGCTCGTACCAGCCGCTGGCCTTCGAAGGCCCGCGGTCCAGGACGAACATCGCGTACGCCGACCAGCCGCAGGCGGCGATCACGCCCAGCGACACCAGCGTGTCCATCGACAACGTGCCGTGGCGCAGGCCGCGCAGGGCGGCCCGGTGGAACGGCCAGGCCGCCCACAGCGCGACCGGCACGGCCAGCGCCACCAGCAGCCACTGCCATCCGGGGAACCGGAACTGCGGGAACAGCGACAGCTGGACCGACAGATCCGTGAGCGGTATGTAGAACGCCAGCGCCAGCATCAGACGCCGGAACAGGTAGCGGGCCTGCGCCCCGTCGGCGTCCGCCTCCGGCGTCCGCGGCCCGGGCGCGATCACGGTGGCCGAGTAGCCCGCTTCCTCCACCGCCCCGACCAGCTCCGCCGCGGGCATGCCGACGGGCGCCGTCACCCTGGCCTGGCCGGTGGCGTAGTTGACCACGGCGACGACGCCGCCCAGGCGGTTGAGCTTCCGCTCGATCCTGGCCGCGCACGCCGCGCAGGTCATCCCCTGCACGGCGAGTCCGACCTCGCTGGTCTGCGCTGCTGTCACGACCTCACCTGACGCCTCCTGGACGACAGCTTAGAGCCCGGCGATAGGCTCTGACCGTGGACCCGATCGTGATCACAGTCAAGGGGATGACCTGCGAGCATTGCGTCTCCGCCGTGCGGCAGGAGATCGGGAGCCTGCCCGGGGTGAGCGTGGTCGAGGTCGAGCTTGACACCGGGACGGTCCGGGTGACCGCGGACCCGCCGCCGGACATGGCGGCGCTGCGGGCCGCGGTGGACGAGGCCGGGTACGAGCTGGCCGGCTGACGCCGGGCGGGCGCCGCGCTGTGCACCACGGATTCCTGGCGCCTTCCATCGCGCCAATGCTGGTGCCTGGCCGTATACCGGCGGGTGGTATTAGCAATACCCCGGATGGGTGTCCATTATACCGCTGGGGGGTTATTTTGAATTCTCGGTGGCATCAATTATCTGGCCCATGGACACGGCCTCTGAACAGGTAGTTTGTCAGGCATGACGGTCGTGGCGACCACTTTCCTGCCGACCTAGCTTGCTTAGCCTGTGAACCGCGATCTAGTGTCTTGCCTACAAACTCTCGGCGTCCAGGGGAAATGCCGGTCCGCCGGGATTGGAGTAACGCTGAGGAGAATCCGGTATGAGTGACATTGCTGTCACTGGTGGCCGGGCCACGTGGCGGGAGCGGCTGGGCGCCGGCGCCGAGGGTGCCTGGCATCCGCCCGATGTCCGGCGGAGACTGCAGCTGGGGCTGGCGGCGATCTGGCTCATGGATGCCGTGCTGCAGTACCAGTCGTTCATGTTCGGCAAGGGCTTCACCCAGATGCTCGCGGGAACGGCCGCTGGCAACCCGTCGGCGGTCGCCAGCCCGATCACCTGGGACGCCCGGCTGGTCGCCGGCCATCCCGTGCTGATCAACACGATCTTCGCCACGATCCAGCTGCTGATCGCGGTCGGGATCGCGTGGCGGCCCACGGTCCGGGCCGCGCTGGCGGCCTCCATCCTGTGGTCGCTCGGGGTGTGGTGGTTCGGCGAGGGGCTCGGCGGGATACTGACGTCCAGCGCCAGCCCGGTCAACGGCGCCCCGGGCGCCGTGATCATCTATGCGCTGCTGGCCGTGCTGCTGTGGCCATCTGACCGTCACGCGGCCTCCGCCCGGTTCGTCGCGGCCCGGGCCGTGGGCGGGACCGCGGCCCGGGTCCTGTGGCTGGTGCTGTGGGCCAGCCTGGCCTACTTCGCCGTGCTGCCAGGGAACCGCACGGCGCAGGGACTGAGCGGCATGGTCGGCGGCATGGCCAGCGGGGAGCCCGGCTGGCTGGCCGCACTGGACAACCACGCGGCGTCGCTGCTGGCGCGCCAGGGGCTGGCCGCGTCCATCGTGCTGGCCATCGCCCTGGCGGTCATCGCGGTGGGCGTCTACCTGCCGGTGCGGGCCGCCCGGGCGACCCTGGTGCTGGCCATCGTGCTGGCCGCGCTCATCTGGGTCTTCGGAGAGGCGTTCGGCACGATCGTGGCGGGCGGGGCGACAGACCCCAACTCCGGCCCGCTGCTGATCCTGCTGGCCCTGGCCTACTGGCCGCTGCGGAAGCTGGCCACGGCTTCCCGGCCCGCGGCCCGGACGGCGGCGGCCGAGGCCGGCCAGGAAGAGGTGACGGCATGACCGGAATTCCCGGCTTTATCCTGTACGTCTTCGCCGCGCTCATGCTGCTGGTGGCGGCGGTGAGCGGCGGCCGGCTGATCCTGGACCGCCCCTGGCGCCGGGGCGTCATGGACGCCGACGTCGACGGCGCGCACGTGCTGATGGGCATCGCGATGGCGGGCATGCTGGTGGCCAGCCTGAGTACGCTGCCCAACGGGGTCTGGACCGTGATCTTCGCCGTGATGACCGCCTGGTTCGCCTGGTTCGTCTACCGGGAGTCGCGGGGCGGGGGCGTCCGGGTGCTGGTGGACAGCCATCACTCGCCGCACCTGGTGCACAGCGCCGCCATGGTCTACATGTTCGCCGCGATCACCGCACCCGCGGCCGGCCACGGCTCCGCAATGGCGGGCATGGGCGGCGCCGGCGGGATGTCGACGCTGGCCGCGCCGGTGGTGGCGTTCATCTTCGCCATCCTGCTGGTCGGCTACGCCGTGGTCGACCTGGACCGGCTGTCCGGGCCCGCGCCGCACGGCAGCTACCTGCCCGGTGTCCGGGCCGCATCCGCCGGTGGTGCCGCCATCGCCGGCGCCGCGGCCGGGAGCGCGACTATCAGCCCGGTGTCGGCGTCGGGCGTCTCCGTCCGGCCGGAAGGCGGCGTGGCCACGCTGCCGGAACGCTCGGCCAGCCCGGCCAGGTCCGCCGGCGCCGGCGCCCCGGCCCGCGCCGGCTCACTCCGCGACCTGCTGCTCAATCCGCGGACCGCGGCCGGCTGCCGGATCGCGATGGGCGTGACCATGGCCTTCATGCTGGTCATCCAGATCTGACCGGCCCGGCTCCCCCCTGGCCGCGCCCCGGCGACGATATAGCCCCGGTTCCCGGCCTGCGCCGGGAAGGCGAGAATATGGTTGCGCCAGACAGCGCACGGAGGAAGCGATCGCGGGAGGCACGGTGAGCCCCGAAGTCAGGGTACTCGGCTTCGTGATCTTGCTGGTCGCGATCTTCCTCGGGGCGTACAAGGCCGGCGCGCTGGCCGGGCCGGTCATCCCGGCGCACTCGGTGGTCAGCACGCCGGGCGGCGCCGGGCAGGCGCCGAGCATGAACATGAATATGGGCGGCGGCCCGGCGGATCGCCCGGTCCAGCCGCGGGCGACGGCGCCCGGGAGGCGCCGGTGATCGATTCGGCCGTAGCGGATCAGCCGCTGGAACTGATCATCGGCGGCATGAGCTGTGCCGCCTGCGCGGCCCGGATCGAGAAGCGGCTGAACACGCTGGACGGCGTGCAGGCCACGGTCAACTACGCGACCGAACGCGCGTACGTGGCCCGCCTCGGCGGGCACGAGCCGGCCGAGCTGATCACCGCCGTGCGCGCGGCCGGGTACACCG
>JASIJN010000126.1 GCA_030050125.1 Streptosporangiaceae bacterium
CGCCGTTCACGCCGCCGGCCTCGCGGCAGGCCGGCGAGCAGCCCAGGCACCCGTGCGCGGTGATCTGCCAGGCCTGCGCGAACGCGTCGCGCAGCACGGTCGCGGCCGCCTCGCCGCGGCCGCGCTGGATCGACGGGCTGCGGGCGAACGCGTACACCACGCTCATCACGCTGCGCTGCCCTATGGTCACGTGGAAGCCGGGGGAGTTCTTCAGGGCGCCCGCCAGCAGGTCCGTCCCCGAATGCGGGGCGCCGATGATGAACACCGGCTGGCGGACCTTGCGGCCGTTGACGACCAGGATGTGCGGACGAGGTGCCATGGCTAGCGACAAGTGTCGCATTCAGCGGGCACGCGACGCGCCTCCCGCGCCGCGACGGTTGTGGTGGCGCGCGTGGTCGTTCAGGTTGAGGGCCGACTGGATAAGCGGCATGTGACTGAATGCCTGCGGAAAGTTGCCGACCTGCCGGCCGTACCGGGGGTCGTACTCCTCGCTGAGCAGGCCAAGGTCATTACGCAACGTCAGCAGCCGCTCGAACAGCGCCGCCGCTTCGGCGTACCGGCCGATCAGGTGCAGGGCGTTCACCAGCCAGAAGCTGCAGGCGAGGAAGGCACCCTCGGAGCCGGGGAGCCCGTCAACCTCGGCGTGGCCGCCGGAGGCGGCCGCGGGCGGCAGGGTGTACCTCAGCACCAGGCCGTCGTTGGTCAGCTCGCGCGCGATGGTCTCGACCGTGGACACCACCCGCGGGTCGTCCGGGGGCAGGAACCCCACCTCGGGGATCAGCAGCACGGCGGCATCGAGTTCGCTGCTGCCGTAGTACTGGGTGAACGTTCCCCGCTCGGCGTCGTAGCCCTTCTCGCACACCTCGGCGTGGATCTTGTCGCGGATCGTCCGCCACTTGTCCTCCGAGCCCGGGCTGCCCAGCTCGGCGACCCTTATCGCGCGGTCGAAGGCGACCCAGGCCATCACCTTGGAGTGCACGAAGTGCCGGCGCGGGCCGCGTACCTCCCAGATGCCCTCGTCGGGCTGGTCCCAGTTCTGTTCGAGGAACTGCAGCAGCTTACGGACCAGGCTCCAGATGTGGCTGTCGAACGGCAGGCCGGCCTGCCTGCCGAGCGTGATCGCGTCGATCACCTCGCCGTACACGTCGAGCTGCAGCTGGCTGACCGCGGCGTTGCCGATCCGTACCGGGGCCGAGTTCTCGTAGCCGGGCAGCCAGTCGGCCTGCCATTCCTCGAGCCTGCGCTCACCGGCCACGCCGTACATGATCTGCACGTCGCGCGGGTCCCCGGCGATCGCCCGGCCCAGCCACTGGCGCCAGCCGAAGGCCTCGTCGGTGTAGCCGGTGCGCAGCAGCGCCTCCAGGGTGATCGTGGCATCGCGCAGCCAGCAGTAGCGGTAGTCCCAGTTGCGTACCCCGCCGATGTCCTCGGGCAGCGAGGTCGTCGCGGCGGCCACGATGCCGCCGGTCGGGGCGTAGGTCAGCGCCTTGAGCGTGATCAGCGACCGGATCACGGAGTCCCGGTACTCACCCCGGTAGGTGCACTTGGCCACCCAGCCGGCCCAGAACTTCCGGGTCACCTCCAGCGCCTCGAAGGCGTCGACCTCGGGCGGCGCGCCGAGGTGCGAGGGCGTCCAGGAGATCACGAACGGGACCCGCTCGCCGGCCCGGACCGTGAAGCTCGCCTCGTGCGCCATGTTGTGGCCGATCAGCCTGACCGGGGTGCGCAGCCAGACCGAGTTGGGCCCGGCCACGGCGACGACGGCGTGATCGATGCGGCGCACCCAGGGCATGACCTTGCCGTAGTCGAACCGCAGCCGCCACACGCACTCCATCTCGACCGCGCCGCGCACCCCTTCCACGATCCGGACCAGGACCGGCTCCTCGTCGCGGCGCGGCGGCATGAAGTCGATGACCCGCACGGTGCCGCCCATGGTCTGCCACTCGGTCTCCAGGATCAGCGTGTCGTCCTGGTAGCCGCGGGTGACCTGGCCCCGGCGCGATGGCGGGCCCTCGGCCGCGGTCGGGCTGATCCGCCAGTGGCCGTTATGCTCGTCGCCGAGCAGCGCGGCCAGGCAGGCCGGCGAGTCGAAGCGCGGGACGCACAGCCAGTCCACCGAGCCGTCGCGGCTGATCAGGGCCGCCGACTGCATATCCCCGACGATCGCGTAGTCCTCGATGAGCGCGGCCACCGATCCCTCCAAGGGGGGCACTAGGCTGACAGGCGTGCCAGAGTCTAGCCGGGTCGTCGTCCGTGCCCGCGGGTCTGCCGCGGTTGCCGCGGTCGGCGCCGCGCTGGTGCTCGCCGTCGCCGGGTGCGCCAAGTTCGATGCCGCCCTCGGCCAGCAGTGGGCCACGGTGAGCTTCAAGCCGGATACCTCGATCTCCACGATGCTCCAGGTGCGCGAGGCCTGCTCGCACATCCCCAACGTGCAGGCGGAGATGCTGCCGAAGCAGCAGAACGAGATCACCATGAACGGGGCGATCACCTACCGCACCGACAACGCCAGCGACGCCAACCTGGCCCAGCTGCAGCAGTGCCTGCAGCGGTACCCGTCGGTGGCCGGGATCGACTTCGAGGACTCGGGCGACTCCGGCGGCTGAGCGCCGTGGCCGCGGCGCTTGCCGCGATTATGGGCAAAAGCCTGTAAAATGTGATAGAAAGGCTTTATCAGTATGCCTACTATTACGATCGGAAACAACAAGACTATGACAAGCGGACGGACGATGAAAAGGGCCCTGATCGCCGGGGGGATCGCCGCGGTGACCGCGCTGGCCGCCGGATGCGGTTCGTCCGGCTCGTCGGGCACCTCGGCCGGCTCGGCCAAGTCCCCGGCGCCGGTCACGCTCCGGCTCGGGTTCCTCGAGAACATCACCCACGCCAGCGCGCTGGTCGGGATCAGGGAAGGCTTCTTCACCAAGAACCTGGGCAGCAACGTGACGCTGAAGCTGTACCCGTTCAGCACCGGGACCGAGGAGGCCACCGCGCTGCTGGCCGGCCAGCTCGACGCGGCCTACGTCGGGCCGAACCCGGCCATCAAGGCCTGGCAGTCCTCGGACGGCAAGCTGATCAAGGTGATCTCTGGCTCGGCGTCCGGCGGCGCCGAACTGGTGGTGAAGAAGAGCATCACCTCGGCGGCCCAGCTCAAAGGCCAGAAGCTGGCGTCGCCCTCGCTCGGCAACACGCAGGACGTGTCGCTGCGCTACTGGCTCGAGACGCAGGGCCTGACCACGAGCCCGACCGGCGGCGGCGACGTGCCGATCACCCCGATCACGCCCAATTCCGACGCGGTGCTGGCGTTCGAGTCCGGGTCGATCGCGGGCGGCTGGGAGCCCGCGCCGTACGACGCGGAGATGCTCGCCGTCGGCGGCCACGCGCTGGTCAACGAGGCCAGCCTGTGGCCTGGCAACCAGTTCGTCACCACCGAGCTTGTCGCGACGCAGCCTTTCATCGCGGCGCATCCGACGGTCATCGACGGGCTGCTCGAGGGGCAGATCGAGGCGAACAGCTTTATCAACAGCGACAGGCCGGCCGCCGAGGCGGCCGCGAACGCCGAGCTCGAGGCGGTGAGCGGCAAGGCCCTCAAGGCGAGCATCCTCACCGCGTCGTTCGCCCAGGTGACGTTCACGAACGACCCGATCGCGTCGTCGCTGGTCACCGACGCCCAGCACGCCATCGCCCTCGGCCTGCTGAAGCCGGTGTCCGACCTGACCGCGATCTACGACCTCGGGCCGCTCAACAAGCTCCTGGCCGCGGACGGCCAGCAACAGGTGAGTTCGTGAGCGCCGTCAGCCGCTGATGGCATGGGCACCGGGGCCGGCGGATTCGGCAGGCCGCCAGGCGGCGGTTCGGCTGGCCGGCGTGTCCAAGCGTTACGGGTCCAGGTCGGCCGGCCTGCTCGCCCTGGACCGGGTGTCGCTCACGGTCGGCCGTGGGGAGTTCGTCTGCCTGATCGGGGCGTCCGGCTGCGGGAAGAGCACGCTGCTGTCCCTGGTCGCCGGCCTGGACTCGGCCACCGCCGGCGAGGTGGCGGTCGGCGGCCGGGTGGCGATGATGTTCCAGGAGCCAGGGCTGCTGCCGTGGCTGACGTCGGCCGGCAACATAGAGCTGGCGCTGCGGGCCAGGAAGGTCCCGCGGGCGGACCGGCGGCACCGCACCGCCGAGCTGCTGAAGCTGGTGCGGCTCGACGGCTTCGGCGGGAAGCGGCCGCACGAGCTCTCCGGCGGCATGCGGCAGCGGGTCGCGCTGGCCCGGGCCCTGGCCCAGGACGCCGACGTGCTGCTGATGGACGAGCCGTTCGGCGCCCTCGACGCCCTGACCCGCGACCTGCTGCACGATGAGCTTGACCGCATCTGCGCCGAGCAGACCCTCACGGTCCTGTTCGTGACCCACAACGTCAGGGAGGCGGTCAGGCTCGGCAACCGGGTCGTCGTGCTCAGCAGCAGGCCCGGGCGGGTCATCGACGAGTACCGGGTGCCGGATGACTGGCCGCGCGGGATCAACACGGCGCAGACCGCCGGACTGGCCGGCACCATTACCGAACGGCTGCGCGAGGAGATGGGGCGGCATGGCAACTGACCGGGCGCTGCACGGACTGGACCAGCTGGAACTCCAGTCGGACCAGGGCGGTGCCGGACGCGGTAGGTTCGCCCGCCAGGCCTGGGCGGCCGCGTGGCCGAAGCTGCTGGCGATCGCCCTGGTCCTGGCCGTCTGGGAGCTGGTCGCCCTGACCGGCTGGAAGCACTACGTGCTCGAAGGCCCCGCCCCCGTGCTCTCGAATCTTTACCGTCAGCTGCTGCATGGCCAGCTGTGGGGCAGCATCGGGGAAACCCTGCAGACGGCCGCCGTCGGCTACGGGGTGGCCCTGATCATCGGCTCGGCCGCCGGGCTGCTCGTGGCGCGGATCCCGCCGCTGCGGGCGGCCGTCGGCTCGGTCATCACCGGCCTGCAGACCATGCCGTCGATCGCCTGGGTGCCGTTCGCGATCGTCATTTTCGGCGAGAACTACCAGGCGATCCTGTTCGTGGTCGTCCTCGGCGCAGCGCCCTCGATAGCGAACGGGCTGATCACCGGCGTTGACTACACCCCGCCGTTGCTGCTGCGAGCGGGCAAGACCATGGGCCTGCGTGGCTTCGCGCTCTACCGGTACCTGGTCCTGCCCGCCTCCTTGCCCGCGTACGTGGCCGGGATGAAGCAGGGCTGGGCATTCGCCTGGCGCAGCCTCATGGCCGGCGAGATCGTCGTTCCGATCGTCGGCCAGTTCTCGATCGGCCAGGCGCTCAGCGTGGACCAGCAGAACCTCGACTTCACCAGCACGTCCTCGATCCTGATCGTGATCCTGGTCATCGGGGTGGTGGCGGATGCCCTCTTCTCCCACGCCGACCAGGCGATCCGCCGCCGCCGAGGCCTGCTGCCCGCTGACGCCCGAGGCTGATTCGGAACGCGCCGGACCGGGGCTCGACCGGCTCACAGCGGCAGGTTGTCGTGCCGGTTCCGGCCGATGGCGAACCAGTGCACGCCGTATGCGGTGAACGCGGGCGCGGCCAGCGGCGGGAACGGGGGTGTCACACGCTACAAGCTGGCGCGCACCCTGCCGGCGAGCGCCGGGGCGTTCGCCGCGGCCCAGGTCGCCGCGAACTCCGGGAAGCCGTCGACCTCGGACTCCAGCACGAACAGGCCGCGCACCGGGACGGCCGCGCCCAGTTCCAGCAGCAGCGGGGTGAAGTGCACGTCGACCGCGAGCTGATGGTTCGGCGCGCCGCCCAGCAGCAGCGGCACGGCGGCCTTCCCGGCCAGGCTCCCGGCGGCGAACCGGTCAAGGAACACCTTCAGCAGGCCGGAGTAGGTGGCCTTGTAGGTCGGGCTGGCCACCACGAGCACGTCAGCCGCGAGGACCTCGGCGACCGCGGCCGAGGCGCCGGCGTCGGCCTGGTCGAGGATCCGGGGCCCCAGCTCGGCCAGGTCCACCGCACCGATGGCTTCGTCCTGTCGCAGCGCGCGCGCGATCTCGACCGCGAGCGTTCGCGCCAGCCCGTGCGTGCGCGACGCCGGGCGGGGATTGCCGATGACGGTAACGATCCGGACCGGAGCTGACACCCTGTTACCTTCTCCCATGTTTGTTTTCGGCGCTGGTCTGGACGTCATGCACGCGGCCGGTCACCTGGCGCGGGCCTGCCGGCCCGGTCGAGGGCGTCGGCCAGATCGGCCGTGCTGGCGACAAGGCCGACGTTCACGGCCAGCATCTCGAGGGCGTTCCGGTGCCAGTCCAGGTCGTAGGCGGCAGTGGCGTCGGAGCTGATCAGCATCCGGAAGCCGAGCTGTACTCCGTCCTGTGCCGTGGCGGCGACGCAGCACTCGGTCGTCAGCCCGGACACAAGGAGCCAGGAAATGCCGTCCTGGCGCAGCCGCCCGGCCAGGTCCGTGCCGAGGAACCCGCTGTAGAACCGCTTGGTGATCACCGTCTCGCCCGGTGCCGGCCGCACGCCGAACCACTGCGCGCCTGGCGTGCCCGCGAGGCAGGGCCGCTCGTAGGCCCGGCCGTCCGGCTCGCCCCGCAGCCAGTCCGAGGCCAGCCACGGCTCGCTGTCCTTCTGCTCGAGCCGCACCCACACGACGCGCAGCCCGTTGCGCCGCGCCGCCGTGGTCAGCGCCT
>JASIJN010000127.1 GCA_030050125.1 Streptosporangiaceae bacterium
TCGCCGCCGGGCGCGGCCAGGTCGTCCACCTGCGCCTCGACCACGTCGATGATCACGCGCGCCATCTCGACCGTCTGCTGCAGGCTGACCGCGCGGGCCAGCTCCCGCGGCGCCGTGCCGAAGACCTGCCCGGCCACGGCCGGCCGGCCGCGCTCGGGGTGCTTGACCCAGTCGACGAAGGTGGCCAGCGCGGCCTGCGCGACCAGGCCTAGCCAGGACCGGTTCTCTGCCGACATCGCGCGGAACCACGGCAGCCTGCCGTCCATCGAGGCCATGGCCGCGGTGGACAGCGCGCCCATCGACCGTTCCAGCCGCCGCACCGTCTCGTCGCGGACCGGGGCCGGGGTGCGGCCGCGCTCCGCCCCGGACTGCGGCTGATCCGTTGCCCTCACCCGTCAGCCCGCCAGCAGCCGCCGCGCGCGGGACAGCGTCTCCCGAAGGTTGGGCTCGGTCGTGGCCCGGCAGGCTTCGTCCGGCGTCAGCCAGCGCAGCGGCGAGCCCGGGTTCTCCGGCCTGGCCGCGTCCGGGTCCCCGGTGGCCAGCAGGAACCGGAGGTCGGCGTGCTCGTGCGCGGGCTCGTGGTTGCCCTCGGGCACGCTGACGATGGCCACGTGCCGCAGCCGCCCGTCCGGCCACGGCACCAGGTCCGTCAGCCCGGTCTCCTCGGCGGCCTCCCGCAGCGCGATCGCCAGGGGGTCGCTCTCGCCGGGGTCGCCGTGCCCGCCAACCTGGAGCCACGCTCGCTGGCGCTGGTGCCAGCGCAGCAGCACCCGGCCGCTGGGCGGGTGCACGATCAGCGCGGACGCCGTGACGTGCAGCGGGCTCGAGCGCAGCCAGGGGTCTGCTGAGGCTTGCGCCAGCGCGAGCACCCGCTCGACGTCGGCGGCCTCGGCCTCGCCCTGCGGCCGGTAGCGGCGCAGCATGCCGAGGACGGGTTCCCTCGTCGAGGGGGTGGCCGTCATGACTTCCTGGCCCGGCTGGGCGCGACCCGGGGCGGCTCGTCCGGCTGCTTGGGGTACACCGGCGGCCAGGGAGCATCGAGCAGCCCGCTCGCGCGGTCCTGTGCGTTCATCTCCAGCAGCGGCTCCAGCGACTGCGGATCGTCGTCCCGGAGCCGCCAGGGGTCGCCGTCGGGGGACTCCAGCCTCGCCGCGAGGGATGCGATCGTGAACTGGTCGGGATGAACGTCGTCGAGCTCCGCCCAGGCGACCGGCGTCGACACCTGAGCTCCCGGCCGGGCCCTGACCGACCACGCGCCGAAGACCGTCTTGTGCGGGGCGTTCTGGTTGTAGTCGACGAACACCCGCTGCCCGCGCTCCTCCTTCCACCAGGCGGCCGTGATCAGGTCCGGCCTGCGCCGCTCCAGCTCGCGCGCGACGGCGACCGCGGCCGCGCGGACCTGGTAGGAGTCCCAGCGCGGCAGCAGCTTCACGTACACGTGCAGGCCGCGGCTGCCGGTGGTCTTGGGGTAGCCGGTGATGCCGGCCTCGGTCAGCAGCCGCCGCAGCTCCCCGGCGGCCTCCCGGATCTGGGCGAAGCCGACGCCCGGAGTCGGGTCCAGGTCGATCCGCAGCTCGTCGGCGTGCGCGGGATCGTCGGCGTGGTACGGCCAGACGTGAAAGCCGAGGCAGCCCAGGTTCACCGCCCACAGCACGTGATCGATGTCGGCGGCAACCAGGGCGCGCGAGGTGGTCCCGTTGGGCGTCGAGACGGTAGTGGTCTGCAGCCAGTCCGGGGCGCTGGCCGGCACCCGCTTCTGGAAGAACGACGGCCCGCCGGCGCCCTCGGGGAAGCGCTGCAGCAGCACCGGGCGCCCGCCCATCGCCCGCAGCAGCGGCCCGGCGGCCCGCACGTAGTGGTCGGCCAGATCGCCCTTGGTCTCGCCCCGCTCGGCGAACAGCACCTTGTCCGCGTGCGTGATCAGCCCGCTGCGCAAGCGGCCACCACGTGACGTGCGTCGTCCATGCCCTGACTCTACGACCCGCCCCGCCGGCGATCACAACGCCGCGCCCGGCCGTCTGTTTGAACCACCAGGCCCTGGCCGCCGTGATGCTACGCGGGGACCGGAACCGCTGTGCCGTACCCAGACTGGAGGCCGCCCGGGCATGGATGCCGAGCCGGAGCCTGCTGCCGTGTCCGCCGCGAGTGCCAGGCGGCTCTACCTGCCGACCGTCGTGGTCACCGCCGCGGCCGCCTGGCTGGCCTGGCAGGGCTGGGGGGAGCTGACCGAGTCGGGCCCGGCCCGCTCCATAAGGGCGGGCGAGTTCCAGCTGGCCGGGCCCGCGGTGCTGGCCTTCGTGGTCGTCGTGTTCGTGATCGAGCAGGTCCGCCCGGCCGAGCGACGTCCCGTGCTGGCCCGCGGCCACCTGCTGGACATGACCTACTTCCTGGCCTACGCCCTGGTGGTGGTGCCACTGATCGTGCTCATCGGCGCGGGATTCTCCTCGGAACTGGCCCGCCACGCTCCCTGGCTGGTCCTGCCCCGCATCACCGCGATTCCCGGATGGTGCTTCATCGTGCCGTCGGTGCTGGCCATCGACGCCCTGGACTGGCTGGCTCACCTGGGCAACCACCGGATCATGTCGCTGTGGCGGCTGCACGCGGTGCACCATTCCCAGGAGGAGCTCAGCATCCTCACCACGTTCCGGGCCCACCCCCTGGTGCACGTCAGCTTCCTGATCTCCGCCATCCCGGTTCTCGCGATCGCGTCGAACGCGGTGACCCCGGCGGCGGTCTTCACGGTCTACGCGTGTCTTGGCGCGCTGCCGCACGCCAACGTGCGGTGGACCTACGGCAAGGCGGGTGCCGTCCTGATCAGCCCCGCCTACCACCGGATTCATCACTCGGCGACCGGCCGGATCGACATCAACCTCGGCACGGTCTTCACGATCTGGGACGTGCTGTCGCGCCGCGCCGTGTTCCCGGTCGCCGGGAAGTTCGTCGTGACCGGGCTGTCCGGCCGTCCGGTACCGGTCGAGCAGTCCGGCGACCGGCCGCGCTTTGCCCGTATCTTCCTGACTCAATGGGCTGAGCCCTTCACCCACTGAGACCCTTCACTCATTGAGAGCCCCTCACCCACCGACGACGAGGTACCGAAGCCGTGACTACTACTGGCGAGCGCCAATCCACCTCCCTCCGGCCGCATGCGCTCGGGCTCTGGGCGCTGTTCCTGTGCGACGCGGGCCTGATGGTCGCGTCCGGCCTGATTCACCTGCACCTGTGGGACATTGCCTACCGGCACGTCAAGACGCTCGACGTGCTGTTCCTGGTGCAGGTGATCGCCGCCTTCCTGCTCGCGGCCGCGCTGCTGGTCACCCGGCACCTGCTCGCGATCGCCGCGAGCTGGCTGCTGATGGCCGGCACCATCGTGGGCTTCATCCTGGCCCGCACGGTCGGCATCTTCGGGTTCAAGCTCACGTTCTCTACCGGCCTGGCCAACACCGTGCTCATCGTCGAGGCCGCGGCGGTGGTCCTGCTGACCCTCACCGGCCTGGTGAAGCTGCGCTCCCGGGCCTAGCCGCCCTGGCCCGGCGCCTCGCCGCACGGTCCCGCGGGCCGCGGGGGCCCGGCCCGCAGGCGCTCGGCGATCTGGCCCATCCGCTCCGGCGAGTCGTGCGGCATCTCCCAGCGGGTCTCCAGCCACCAGGTGCACCCGGCGTTCGCCCAGGGCGTCACCAGCGCCGCGGCGGCGCCCGGGTCGCCGGCCGGGGTCTCGCCGTCGGCCACGACGTCAAAGCCTGGCCCGGCCCCATGTTCGTCCAGCCAGTCCCGCACGGCCCGGGCGTCCTGCGGACCGGGGCCGCGGCCGTCCAGCTGGTACTGCGGGATGATCCCGTCGCAGCGCAGCGCCCGGCGCAGCGACTTCGGCCGCGGCCACACCCCGACCACCCAGATCGGGATCCGCTCCTGGACCGGCCGGGCGGCCGAGGTGAGGTCCATTCGCCCGGTGCGGTACCTGTAGTGCTGCCCCTGGTAGCTGGTCTGGCCCTGCCACAGCGCCCGGATCAGGTCGATGCCCTCGTCCAGCCTCTCGGCACGCCCGCGCAGGTCGGTGACCTCGGCGGTGTCGGGGAGATCGGTGTCCACCGC
>JASIJN010000012.1 GCA_030050125.1 Streptosporangiaceae bacterium
TATGGTGTGGTTTAGATGAGTCGTATCGACGGCAGCGGGGCCCTGCGCCGGGGGCACCGAGATACGGCACCTGGATCCTTGTCCGATTTTCACAAGCTGTCCTAAATACCGTCGATGCAGGTGGAACGGCGAGCCGCTAGCTCGCAGGGCGGCGCTGGGCAGCTGGGCCCGGGGCCGAGCGGCGCGGGGCAGCTGGCGGAGCTGGGCCTACTGCGGCCCGGGGCTGGTCGCCGCCATCCGGTCGATGCCGTAGCCGCTGATCAGCAAGCGCTCCTTGCGGTTGCCGAGCAGCTTGCCGGTCCAGTCGACGAACCCCCCGTCCCCGACCTCGAGCTCACCCGAGCCAAAGTCGGCCTGGACCTTGAAGCACAGCCCGGTGTAGTACCCGCGCCCGCTGCGCCGCTCCGGCGCGTCGACCACCTCGGCGACCATCTCGGCGCCGTGGGCGCCCTCCAGCGCGGCGGCGACCGCCGCGGTAACGTCAGGCATCGCGTCGTCAAGCCGGGTGAGCTCGAACCGGACCCGGGCCGCGCCGAGCCGGGCCAGCCCGTCGGCGGCGAACCGCAGGTGCTCGGCGATGCTGGCCCGCTCGAACGCGTGGCCGCCAGTGTCCCGCCCGGCGATGACCAGGCCGAACAGCCCGAAGTGGGCGAAGCTGACCGGCCCGCTGAACCGCTGGGCCCTGGTCACCCGCTGAATCGCGGCCAGCCGGACCGTCGCCGCGGACCGGGGATCCGCGTGCAGCGCCGCACGGCGGCGCACGGCGGCCTCGAGCGCCAGCCCGTTGGTCGGGTCGGCGGCGACCTCGCTGCCCCGCACGGTGGCCACGATGTTGCGCGGGTCTACCACGGCCACCGCCGAGTGCGCGCCGAGCGGCAGCACCGGGGCCAGCGTGACCACCTCGAACCCGGAGGGCAGGGCGGCCAGCATGGCGTCCTCCGCCCGCCGCAGCGACGCGAACCCGACCGGGGCCGGCGCCACGAACCGGTCGGTGCCGTAGCGACGCATCACGTCGGCGGCGGTGAGTCGTTCCGCCTGGCGCCGCAGCACCTCGAGCAGCAGGGTGGTCAGCGCTGTTCCGGGCAGCCCGGCGAGCTTGTCGGCCAGGGCCTGGTCGCCGGCCTCCCGCAGCACGCGCCCGAGCGCTGGGTGGGGTGCGCGCGCCGCCGCCGGGCGGGGGGGCTCGTCCATGGCTGACCAGTATGCGGCCGGGCCCGCGACCGCGGCGACGGGTTATCCGTCAGACCTCGACGAGCACCGGGATGATCATCGGGCGACGGCGGTAGGCATCGCTCACCCAGCGCCCGACCGTCCGCCGGATCAGCTGCTGCAGCTGGTAGGAGTCGCTGATGCCGTCCGCGGCGGCCCGTTCGAGGGCCTCCTCGATCCGCGGCCGGATGTCGCCGAAGGCCGCGTCGTCGATCCCGGAGCCGCGGGCATGGATCTCCGGGCCGGCCACGAGCTTCCCGGTGGTGGAGTCCACCACGACCACGACCGACACGAAGCCCTCGTCGCCGAGTATCCGCCGGTCCTTCAGCGACGCCTCGGTCACCTCGCCCACCGAAAGCCCGTCCACGTACACATACCCGCACTGGACGCTGCCGACGACCGAGACCCGTCCGTCCACCAGGTCGACCACCACCCCGTCCTCGGCGATGACGATGTTCTCCTCGGGGACGCCGGTCAGCTCGGCCAGCTCGGCATGCGCCCGCAGGTGCCGCCACTCGCCGTGGACCGGGATGAAGTTGCTCGGCCGGACCAGGTTCAGCACGTACAGCAACTCCCCGGCGGGCGCGTGCCCGGACACGTGCACCAGCGCGTTGCCCCGGTGCACCACTCGCGCGCCGAGCCGGGTCAGCTCGTTGATGATCCGGGACACGGCGGTCTCGTTCCCCGGCACCAGCGACGAGGCCAGGATCACGGTGTCGCCCTCGGCGATCCGGATCGGGTGGTCCCGGCCGGCCATCCGGGCCAGCGCCGACATCGGCTCGCCCTGCGACCCGGTGGAGATCAGCACGATCCGCTCGGGCGGCATCTCCTCGGCCTCGCGCAGCTCCACGAGCAGCCCGCCGGGCACCGAAGGGACCCGGAGGTAGCCGAGTTCCCTGGCCACGCCCATGTTGCGCACCATGGACCGGCCGACCAGCGCCACCTTGCGCCCGTGCGCGGCGGCGGCGTCCATCACCTGCTGCACCCGGTGCACATGGCTGGCGAAGCAGGACACGATGATCCGCTGCTTCGCGCGGTCGAACACCTCGTCGAGCACCGGGCCGATGGCCCGCTCGGTGGTGACGACGCCGGGAATCTCGGCGTTGGTCGAGTCGGCCATCAGCAGGTCCACGCCCTGGGTGCCGAGCCGCGCGAAGCCGCCCAGATCGGTCAGCCGGCCGTCCAGCGGCAGCTGATCCATCTTGAAGTCCCCGGTGTGCAGCACCAGCCCCGCCGTGGTCCGGATGCACACCGCGAGCGCGTCCGGAATGGAGTGGTTGACCGAGAAAAATTCAAGATCGAAGGGCCCGAACGCGTACGTCTCGCCCTCGATGACCTCCCTGCCCTCGGCGGTCAGCCGGTGCTCGGCCAGCTTGCCTGCCAGCAGCGCCAGGGTCAGCCTCGACCCGGCCACGGGGATGTCGGGCCGCAGCCGGAGCAGGTAGGGAACCGCGCCGATGTGGTCCTCGTGCGCGTGCGTGAGCACCAGCGCGTCGACCTGGTCCAGCCGGTCCTCGATCGCGGTGAAGTCCGGCAGGATCAGGTCGACGCCCGGCTGGTCCGGCTCGGGGAACAGCACCCCGCAGTCCACCACGAGCAGCCGGCCCGCGTGCTCGAACACCGTCATGTTGCGGCCGATCTCACCCAGCCCGCCGAGCGCGACGATCCGCAGGCCGTCGGCGGGCAGCGGCGGCGGCGGCCCGAGATCCGGGTGCGGGTGGCTCACCGGAGCTTCACGCCGCCGGCCACCAGGTCGGTGCGCAGCCGCTCCGCGTCGGCGGTGGTGGCGTCGACCAGCGGCAGCCGGACCGGTCCGCCGGGCAGCCCGAGCATGGCCAGCGCCGCCTTGGTCGAGACCGTGCCCTGCATCCGGGTCATGCCGGTGTAGACCGGCAGTAGCTCGCGGTGGATGGCCAGCGCGGTGCTCACGTCGCCGGCCAGGTAGGCGTCGATCATTTCGTGTAGCCGGTCGCCGACCACGTGGCCGTGCACGCTGACAAAGCCCGCCGCGCCGACCGAGAGCCAGGGCAGGTTCAGCATGTCGTCGCCGCAGTAGAAGACCAGGCCGGTGCCGGCCATGACCACGGACGCGGCGCCGAAGTCGCCCTTGGCGTCCTTGACCGCGACGATCCGCGGGTGCTGGGAGAGCTGGACCAGGGTCTCGGTGGCGATCGCGGTGCCGGTCCGGCCCGGGATGTCATAGAGCATCACCGGCAGCCCGGTCGCGTCGGCCACCTTGGTGAAGTGCGCCACGAGCCCGTGCTGCGGCGGTTTGTTGTAGTACGGCGTGACCACCAGGAGCGCGTGCGCGCCCGCCCGCTCGGCCTGCCGGGCCAGCTCGCAGGTGTGCGCGGTGTCGTTGGTGCCGACCCCGGCCACCACGCAGGCCCGGTCCCCCACGGCCTCGATCACGGCGCGCAGCAGCCGGTCCTTCTCTGCGTCGCTCGTGGTCGGCGACTCGCCGGTGGTACCGCTGATCACCAGCCCGTCGTTGCGCATCTCGCCGGCCAAGTGCTCGGCCAGCCGGGCCGCGCCATCGTAGTCGACCGCGCCGTCGGCGGTCATCGGCGTGATCATCGCGGTGAGCATCCGGCCGAACGGTGCTTGCTGCGGCCGGGCCGCGAAGCCGCCCTCTGACGTTGTCGAAGCTGTCATGTACCGAACGCTACCGGGCGGCGACGCCGCAGGGTACTGCCGGCACGCGGCGCGGCGGACGGCGCAGGCCGGACCGGACGACAGGGGGTGGGGGTGAAGACGCGGCGACGTGAGCTCGGGGGTACCCACGTCGCCAGCGTCTGTCTCATTATCGTCCGCCATTGCACATGGCGTTACACGTTGTGCGCTATTCGTTGACCGGCAGCGGATTAATGAACGGCAAGTCTCGTCATTGCGGGACCAGGAAGCCCGCTCCGACCGGCGGTTTCGATGCGCCACGGGCGCGCCCCCGGCCGACCCGAGGCCGGCCCCGGCGTGTCGCGTGCACCCCCGGGCGCCGGGCGGGCGACGGCGGAACAATCACGAGGCCCCCCCATGTATGAGATGGAGGGGCCTCGCTCGATCCCGCAGCCCAGCGTGCCGATCGCTCGGCTGGCCGGTCTCCCGGCTGCTGTCCGCTGCCGACCGGGCCACCAGCGGCGGTCACCCCGGGAGCCCGGTTTCCCGGCTCTCCCCGCGTCCCGGGGTTGCCCCCGAAAGGCCCGGGGTTACCCCCGGATCGGTGTCCGTGCTTTGTGGTGTGTGCTTTTCTACTGCGTCGCGAAGGCCCTGCACAAGGGGTTCAGGAAGGCAATCTCAAGATTCTTTGGCCATCCACAGGACACCCGCCGTTATCCCCCGCGGAACCGAGTTTTCCACTGCTCATCCACTGCCGCGTCCACCGGTCTGTCCACACCCCGGCCCGGGCGGTCAGCGCGGCGCCAGCTTGTCGGCGCACGCGGCGGCGATGAACTGATGGCCCCGGCTGTTGGGGTGCACCCGGTCCGGCCCGTAAAGCTCGGGGTCGGCCGCGTCGGGCATGGCCCAGGCGTCGAGGCACAGGGCACCGTAGGACTCGGCCTGCTCCCGGATGATGTCGCTGGCCAGCCGGAGGCGGTCGCGGACCACGTCGACCAGGTCCTGCGACAGCGGCATGACCGCGGTGAGATCCGGGAGGGTACAGGTCAGGAGCGTGGCCTGGGTGGCGGCCAGCGCCTCGAACAGCTGCCCGAGCTCGGCCTTGAAGTTCATGTCGTTGAACCCGCGGGCGCGGATGTCGTTCAGGCCAACGGTGACGCTGATCAGGTCGGGCCGGCACGCCGCCACTCCCGGCAGTTGCTTGCCGCGGACCTGGCCCACCGTGGCGGCATCGGCCGCCAGGTTGATGAGCCGGCACCGGACCGTGGTCCGCACGCTCAGGATGTCAGCGAGCCGCTGGGCCCAGCCGACCGGGCGCCCGTCCCGGCCCTCGTCCCCCCGTCCGGCGGTCAGGCTGTCGCCGAGGGCGACATACGTCGACCAGCTCAAGAACGTTCCCTCCCTCGGCTGCCAGAGGCGTCGGGTTAATTGCTGTATCAAACAGTCCACCACCGGACAGCCGCGGGGCAACCCTGCGTCGGCGACCGCGGGACACCCGATCGCGGCGCCGCGCCGGACGCCGCGGCATGCCCGCAGGTCAAGACCTCAGACCCGGAAGGCGGGGCTCAGAATACCGGGATAATGTCCTCGGGGTTGATGTCGGCCGACACATCCACGCCCTCGATGTCGAGTTCCGGGATGGCCGGGAACTCGATGCCCCAGCGGAGCACGATCGCGCGCACCCTGGCGATCGCGACCTTCCAGTTCTCGGCCTGCTGCTCGTAGGTGAGCACGCCGAGCCCGGCGTCCCTGGCGTAGTCCATCAGCACCCGGTGATTGGCCAGGAAATACGGCGGCAGCTCCCAGAATCCCTCCGGCGGCTCCCAGAGGATCATCGAAAGGAAGATGAAGCCCGCCCGGAGCTGGCGCGTGATCGTGGCCTTGACCTCGTCGTTCAGGCCGGGCCACTCCTTCTCCAGTATGGTCATGCAGATCTGCAGGTGACGCGACTCGTCCCGGCCGATCTTGTTGAACATCTCGGCGAACACCGGGTGCGTGGTGCCCGAGGCCATGCCCCGGAACAGCGTGGACGCCGCCATCTCCCCCATCATGAAGCTGGTGAACAGCACGGCCAGCGCGTACTTGCCGACCGCCTTGTTGTAGCCGCTCCAGTACCGGCCGCCGTTGTGGTACAGCCAGCCGATGTTGTTGTGCGCCGCGCGCTCGAGGTCGGTCCTGGGGGTCCAGCTCAGCGGCCCGCCGGGCCACAGCGTGGCGATCGCGCGCTGGCAGCACTCCTCGTGGTTCATCTCGTCCCGGGTGATCGAGAAGAAGCACTTGCGGACCGGGTCCTCCTCGTGCTGCTCGAACGCGTGGATGGTGGCGCGGGCGAACACCGCCGGGCCCGAGGCGTCGAAGTTGGCCAGCACCGAGAACCAGTACATGATGCCCAGGCGCTGCTCGGTGGTGAAGTCGCCGGCCCGCAGTCCGCTCCAGGGCAGGTCGGCCGGGTTCCACGCCATCAGCTTGGATTTCTGGTAGATCGACGCCAGCTTCTCGGTCTCGACGCGCCACTCCATCGGGTAGATGTTCGGCTGCGGGATCTCTGGCGCGGGCCAGAAGCCGCCCTCGGGGATCGTCAGCTCGCGGTCCTGATCCGCCATGTCACCACCTCGCTCGGGTCGGCGCACCCTCCGCGGGGCCGTCATGTGACAGCGTAAGCCGGATCGTGCGTCCTGTCGTCACAGGGGTGGCCAGGAAATGCTCGTGGCCGGCGCGGCGGCGCAGGACCCGCCCGGCCCGGTCCGGTCCGCGCTCAGGCGGCGCTGGGTTCGGCCAGGTAGGCAGCCCACTGCGGATCGCCGTCGTGGGCGGCTCCGATCAGCCGCCAGTGGGCGCCGCGGGGCACGACCGGCACGCTGCGCAGGGTCCAGCCGAGCTCGTCGATCAGCCGGTCGGCCTTGCGGTGGTTGCAGCGCATGCACGAGGCGACGCAGTTCTCCCAGGAGTGAGTGCCGCCGCGGCTGCGCGGAATCACGTGGTCGACGGTCTCGGCCTTGGAGCCGCAGTACGCGCACAGGTAGTTGTCCCTGCGCATCAGGGCCGCCCTGGTCAGCGGAACGCGGCTGCGGTGCGGCACCCGGATGTAACGGCGGAGCCTGATCACGGACGGGGTCGCCAGCACGACCGAGGCGGAATGCAGCACTGCTCCGTCGGCGTCGTCGTGCACGACTTCAGCCTTCTCGCCGAGCACCAGGCATACGGCGCGGTGCAGCCCGACCGTGGTGAGCGGCTCATATGTGATGTTGAGCAGCAATACCCGACGCACTCCCACCTCCCGGGCAGGTGCGCCGTCAAGTGTCGGGGCACCCGTGACCAGTGTGATTGCCAGATCGCCCGTCCGCCAACCCCATTAGCGTAGCGTCGCCCGGCGGCGATCGGGCGCATCCGCCCGGCAGCCGCCGGCCGGGCGTTCCCCGAGCGGCCCCGGCCGCGTTACCGGGCGAGAACACCGAACCGGGTGACAAGTGGCAAAGTCCGTCGCAACGTAGAGTGCCGCTCATGACTGTTACGGGGTATCCGCCGGCCCGGCGCGAGGATCTGACCGAGAAGTTCTACGGCCACGTGATCGCCGATCCTTACCGGTGGCTCGAGAACGCCGACAGCGAGGAGACCAAGTCCTGGCTGGCCGCGCAGGACGCGCTGCTGGCCGACTACATGGCCAGGCTGGTCGAACGGGAGCCGCTTGCCGCGCGGATCAGCGAACTGCTCGCGGCCGGGTCGGTCGACGAGCCGGTCTGGCGGGGCGAGCGCCGTTTCTTCACCCGGCGCGCCGCCGGCCAGGAGCATGCCGTGCTGTACACCGCCGCGGCGGCCGAGGGCGAGCGAGTGCTGATCGATCCCGTGGCGATCGACCCGACCGGCATCACGACCCTTGACGGCTGGCAGCCCGATCAGGACGGCCGCCTGCTGGCCTACCAGCTGTCCCAGGGCGGCGACGAGGAGTCGCGGCTGCGGATCATGGACGTCGCGACCGGCGCGGACGTGGACGGCCCGATCGACCGCTGCCGCTACACCATCGTCGCCTGGCTGCCGGGCGGCAGGGCGTTCTACTTCACGCGCAGGCTGGCGCCGCAGCAGGTTCCCGCCGGCGAGGAGCAGTTCCACCAGCGGGTCTACCTGCACCGCGTCGGCAGGCCGGCCGAGGACGACGTCCTGGCCTTCGGCGACGGGATGGACAAGACCAACTACTACACGGTCTCGGTCAGCCGCGACGGGCGGTGGCTGACGATCGGCGCCTCCGCGGGCACCGCGCCGCGCGACGACCTGTGGATCGCCGACCTCACCGCGGCCCCGCAGGCCGCGCCCGACCTGCGGGTGGTGCAGCAGGGCGTCGACGCGCACATCCACGTCCGCGTGGGCCGGGACGGCCGGCTCTACATCAAGACGGACCGGGACGCGCCGCGCGGCAGGCTCGCGGTGGCCGACCCGGCCGAGCCCGGCTACGCCCACTGGCACGACCTGATCCCCCAGGACCCCGAGGCCGTGCTGGACGACTTCGCCATCCTGGACGGTCCAGGGCTGGGCCGGCCGGTCCTGCTCGTCTCCTGGACCAGGCACGCGATCAGCGAGATCAGCGTGCACGACCTGGCCACCGGGCGGCGGACAGCCGCCGTGCCGCTGCCCGGCCTTGGCAGCACCGGCGCTCTGAGCGAGCGGCCGGAAGGCGGCCACGAGGCGTGGTTCAGCTACACCGACAACACCACGCCCCCGCTCGTGATCCGCTATGACGCCCGCACCGGCACCACGCAGACCTGGGAGCGCTCCCCCGGGCACATCGAGGTACCGCAGGTCTCCGCCCGCCAGGTGGCCTACCCGTCCCGGGACGGCACCACCGTCAGGATGCTGGTCATCTCCGGGGTCGAGGACGGGCCGGGGCCCGCCCCGCGGCCGGCGATCCTGTACGGCTACGGCGGGTTCGGCTTGAGCATTACGCCCAGCTACACGGCCTCGATACTCGCCTGGGTCGAGCGCGGCGGCGTCTACGCGATCGCCTCGCTGCGCGGCGGCGGCGAAGAGGGCGAGCAGTGGCACAGGGCCGGCGAGCGAGCCCTCAAGCAGAACACGTTCGACGACTTCCACGCCGCGGCCGAGAAGCTGATCGCCGACGGCTGGACCACGAGCGGACAGCTGGCCATCTCCGGCGGCTCGAACGGCGGGCTGCTGGTCGGCGCCGCGATCACACAGCGGCCCGGCCTGTACGCGGCCGCGGTGTGTTCCGCCCCGCTGCTGGACATGGTCCGTTATGAGCGGTTCGGGCTCGGCGAGACCTGGAACGACGAGTACGGGACCGCGGCCGATCCCGAGGAACTCGGCTGGCTGCTGTCCTACTCCCCGTACCATCACGTGCGCGACCAGGTCAGCTACCCGCCGGTCCTGTTCACCGTGTTCGACGGCGACACCCGCGTGGACCCGCTGCACGCGCGGAAGATGTGCGCCGCGCTACAGCACGCCACGTCGGCCCGGTGGCCCGATCGCCCGATCCTCCTGCGCCGGGAGTCCGATGTCGGGCACTCGGCGCGATCGGTCAGCCGTTCGGCGTCGCTGGCCGCGGACGCCCTCGCCTTCCTCGGCTTCCAGGCCGGCCTCGGCCGATGAGCACCGCCGCGCCGCCGGGCGGCACGCTGATCGCCGCCTGCGGCCGGGACCCCGGGATCGCCTGCCGGGTGGTCTGGGACGTGGCGCACAGCACCAGGGCGGCCGACCTGACGACGGTGTACTTCGCCGGGCCGGCCCATCTGGTGATCCGGATCGCGTTCGTGGTGCTGATCGCGGTGGTGCTCCGGGTGATCGCGCGCCGCGCGATCGGCCGGGTCACCGCCCGGGCCGCCCGCGACACCGGCGACGGCGACCACGCTCACAGCCTGCTGTTCCGCGAGCGACGGCAGCAGCGGGCGAGCGCGCTCGGGGCGATCCTGAGCAACGCGGCCTCGGTCACGATCTTCGGCATCGCGGCCGTCATCATCGTCGGCGACATGGGGCTGAACCTGGCCCCGGTGCTGGCCAGCACCGCCGTCCTCGGCGTGGCCATCGGTTTCGGCGCCCAGAACCTGGTGCAGGACTTCCTGGCCGGAATCTTCATGCTGCTCGAGGACCAGTACGGGGTGGGCGACGTCGTCAGCGTCGGGACCACCACGGGGACGGTCGAGGGGGTGAGCCTGCGTATCACCCGGCTTCGGGACGTCAACGGCGTCGTCTGGCATGTCCGCAACGGCACGATCAAGAAGTCGGGCAACGAGTCGCAGGGCTGGGCCCGGGCGGTGGTCGATTTTCCCGTTCCGTACCAGCGTGACCTCCCGCGGGTGCGCCAGCTGATGACCCGTACGGCCGAGGCCATGTTCGCCGAGCCGGCCTGGCACGAGATCATCCTCGAAAGGCCCGAGGTGTGGGGCGTGCAGTCGCTGTCAAGCGACGCCGTCCTGATGCGGGTCACGGCCCGCACGCTGCCGCTGCGGCAGTGGGAGGTCCAGCGGGAGCTGACCGAGCGACTGAAGATCGCGCTCGACGCCGCCGGAACGCCGGCCGGCGGCGCTCAGGACGGTGCCTTGCCCGGCTAGCGGCCGATGGCGCGTACCCTTGATCAGCGATGAACGACACGACCCAGACCAGCCTGTACGAGGCCGTGGGCGGCGAGGAGACCTTCCGCCGCCTGGTGAGCCGGTTCTACCAGGAGGTGGCCGGGGATCCGCAGCTCCGGCCGGTCTACCCGAGCAAGGATCTCGGCCCCGCCGAAGAGCACCTGAGGCTGTTCCTGATCCAGTACTGGGGCGGGCCCGGCACCTACAGCGAGCGGCGCGGCCACCCGCGGCTGCGGATGCGGCACGCGCGCTTCGCGATCGGGGAGGCAGAGCGCGACGCCTGGCTGCGGCACATGCGCACCGCCCTGGACGAGCTCGAGCTTGCCCCGGCCCTGGACGCGCAGCTGTGGGACTACCTGGTGATGGCCGCGCACAGCCTGGTCAATCAGCCGACCCGGTCCGGCGGCCCCGACCTGGGCCTGACACCGGCCTGACGCCGGCGCCGGCCCGGCTCAGTCGCGGGTGAGCTTGCGGTAGGTGACCCGGTGCGGGCGCGCCGCGTCCGGGCCCAGGCGCTCGACCTTGTTCTTCTCGTACGCCTCGAAGTTGCCCTCGAACCAGAACCAGCTCGAACCGCCCTCCCAGGCCAGGATGTGCGTCGCGATCCGGTCCAGGAACCAGCGGTCGTGGCTGGTGATCACCGCGCAGCCCGGGAACTCGAGCAGCGCGTTCTCCAGCGACGACAGGGTCTCCACGTCGAGGTCGTTCGCGGGCTCGTCCAGCAGCAGCAGGTTGCCCCCCTGCTTCAGGGTGAGCGCCAGGTTGACCCGGCCCCGCTCGCCGCCGGACATGAGCCCGGCCGGCTTCTGCTGGTCGGGCCCCTTGAAGCCGAACGCGGCGACGTAAGCCCGGCTGGGTATCTCGACGTGGCCGGCCCTGATGTAGCTCTCGCCGTCGGAGATGACCTCCCAGACGGTCTTGTTGGGATCGATCCCGGAGCGCAGCTGGTCCACGTAGGAGATCCGGACCGTGTCGCCGATCTTGATCGAGCCGCTGTCCGGCTGCTCCTCCCCCAGGATCATCTTGAACAGCGTGGTCTTGCCGACCCCGTTCGGGCCGATGACGCCGACCAGCCCGTTCGGCGGCAGGCTGAAGCTGAGCCGGTCGATCAGCACCCGGTCGTCGAAGCCCTTGGTCAGGTTGCTGGCCTCCACGACCAGGCTGCCCAGGCGCGGGCCCGGCGGGATCTGGATCTCCTCGAAGTCCAGCTTGCGGTTCTTGTCGGCCTCGGCGGCCATCTCCTCGTAGCGCTGCAGCCGGGCCCGGCTCTTGGCCTGGCGGGCCCGGGGGCTGGAACGAACCCACTCCAGCTCCTCTTCGAGCCGCCTGCGCCGCTTGGCGTCCTTCTGGCCCTCGATCTTCAGCCGGGCCGCCTTGGTCTCGAGGTAGGTGGAGTAGTTGCCCTCGTACGGGTAGGCGCGCCCGCGGTCAAGCTCGAGGATCCAGCCGGCCACGTTGTCGAGGAAGTACCGGTCGTGGGTGACCGCGACCACGGTCCCCGGGTACTTCTCCAGGTGCTGCTCGAGCCACTGCACGCTCTCCGCGTCCAGGTGGTTGGTGGGCTCGTCGAGCAGCAGCAGGTCCGGCTGCTGCAGCAGCAGCTTGCACAGCGCCACCCTGCGGCGCTCGCCGCCGGACAGCACGCTCACGTCGGCGTCCGGCGGCGGGCAGCGCAGGGCGTCCATCGCCTGCTCGAGCTGGCTGTCCAGGTCCCACGCCTCGCGGTGATCGAGCTGCTCCTGCAGCTTGCCCATCTCCTCGAGCAGCTCGTCGGAGTAGTCCGTCGCCATCTGCTCGGCGATCTCGTTGAACCGCTGGAGCAGCGCCTTGGTCTCCGCGACGCCGTCCTCGACGTTGCCGAGCACCGTCTTGGTCTCGTCCAGCGCCGGTTCCTGATCCAGCAGGCCGACGGTGAACCCGGGCATGAGCCGGGCATCACCGTTGGACGGCTGCTCCGTGCCGGCCATCATCCGGAGCAGGCTGGACTTGCCGGTGCCGTTGGGCCCGACAACGCCGATCTTCGCGCCAGGCAGGAAGGCGAGGGTCACGTCGTCGAGCACGACCTTGTCGCCGTACGACTTCCGGACAGCATGCATCTGGTAGATGAACTCGGGCATGTGTTCAGCCTACGGCCAGCCGGGGTCCGGTCAGAACGCGGCGGTGGCCGTCTCCTCCTGTTGTTCCAGTTGTTCCAGGGCCTCGATCGCGCTGTCGTCGAAGATGTCCTCGTCGGCCGGCACGTCCGGTCCGGTGACCGGGTCGTCGGTGGCCGTGTCGCCCGCCTCCGCCTCGTCGGCCGGCATGGCGGGCCCGCCCGCTCCGGCCTCCGCGGCCAGCTGCTCCGCGGTCTTGCCCGAGGTCGGCCAGATCCGCCGGAAGTCCGCGACCCCGCGGTTCAGGTCGGGCCCGAGCGCGTAGGCCTCGACGTCGACGGCGGTTTTCCGCTGCCCGTCCCGCCCGGTGAACGTCCGGACGTCCAGCCGCCCCTTGACCACCACCGGATCGCCCTGGCGCAGGCAGATGGACCCGTTCTCGGCGAGCTGACGCCAGCAGATCACGTTCACGAACGACCTGTTGCCGTCCACCCAATCGCCGGTGGCCTGGTCCCGCCGCCGGGTCGTCCAGGACACCCGCAACGCGAGCTTCGGTGTCTGGTTCTTGCCGATCTTGGTGTATCTGGGCTCGCCGAGCACGAACCCGGTCAGGCTCACATGCGCCTCGTTGAACATGGCGATCCTCCTGAGTCCTG
>JASIJN010000128.1 GCA_030050125.1 Streptosporangiaceae bacterium
GAGGCGGCCCGGCGCACGGGGGCGGTGCTGCGGGGCGCTTCCTGACCGTCTGGTCAGGCCAGGCCCGCGGCGCGCTGGCGCAGGAAGTCGCCGATCAGATCCTGGAACTCGTGCGGGCGCTCCAGGTGCGGCGAGTGCCCGCAGTCCGCCAGCACGTGCTCCCGGTAAGTCCCGCCCGCCTCGCGGTACCGGTCCAGGACGGCGCGCATCTGGCCGACCATGGGCTGCGGCGGGTAGACCTCCGGGCCGGGCCAGCCCGGCACCGCGCCCAGCAGGCCGAGCTGGCCCAGGTCGACGAGCGAGGCGTCGGACACGATCTGGTCGCTGTCCCCGCGCACCCAGAGCACGTCCGGCCGGCCGGCGATGTCGGCGAAGCCGGAAACGTCGCAATACTTCGGCGAGATCGCGTTGTTCACGCCCCGGGTGCCGGGAGCCGTTCCCGGCCAGTTCGGCGAGGAGGTCGCGTCGCCGGGATAGAAGTCGTCGCCGGTGGCCATCTGCAGCATCCCGTCGACCAGCTCGTCCTCGAGCCCGGCCGGGAGCTCGAACGGCGGCTTGCCGTACAGGGTGGTCAGCACCTGGCGCGGCGAGGTGGGCGCGTCCCGGCCCCGGTCGCCCTGGGCGAGCCTGCGGACCAGGTCGGGGTTGGCCGTGCCGCCGCCGGAGCCGGCGAAGTCCGGCCAGCAGGGCGCGCCGGCCAGGTCGCGAGTGCCGCCGAAGCCGTATGGCGATACCGGGTTCTCCAGCACGATCGAGGCCACGGCGCCGGGGTGGTCGATCGCGTACTGCAGCACCACGCCGCCGCCCAGGGACCAGCCGAGCAGGTGCAGCCGCTGCCCGTCGGGCACCAGCCCGCCCTCGGTGAGCAGCGCGTACAGGTCGTCGGCGAAGTCGCGGACCCCGCGCCTGGCGTCCACGGGGAGCCTCTCGGAGAGCCCGAAGCCGCGCAGGTCAGGTGCCAGGCACCGGAACTGCCCGGCCAGCACGCTCATGGCCGGGGCGAAGAACCGCCCAGACGACACGTTGCCGTGCACCAGCACGAGCACCGGAGCGTCGGACGGGCCGGCGGTGAGCACGTGGGTCCGCAGCCGGGACGTCGGAACGTCGGTGTGGCGGACCGCGACCGGAGTGCCCGGCATGGCTGGCCTCCCGTTCGGCGGGGCTAGCTGGGGTTGGGCAGGATCGCCAGGATCTCCTTGCCGCCGTCCACGCACTCGGACGCCTGCCCGGTCCGGAGCACGACCGGCGTGGCGAACCCCTGGCAGGTCCAGCCTTGCACGCGCACCGGGGCGCCGCCGCCAGTCCCGGGCACCTGGCCGGACAGTATCGCCTTGGCGTAGTCGCGCTCGACGGTCAGCGCCACGGAACACGGCACCTGGCCGCGGGCAATCTGGATGTTGACCGGGACGTTGGCCGCGGTCTTGGTCGTCCCGCACGCGGTCATGGTGCTCGTCGCTCCGGTCGTCTTCCCGCCCGCCGTGGACGACGATCGCGGTGACCCGCAGCCACTGACCGCGATCAGCAGCATCGCGGCGACCGCGATGCCGCACAACGTGGCGGTCAGCCCCTCGCTGGCCTCGGCCGGCGGCCGGCGAACGCGCATGGCCGTCTCCTCTCCGCGCCCCTCATCATGCCCGCAGACATGCCCGGGGCCCAAGCCGACTCCCCACTTTCCGGGCGGCTAACCCTCAACGATTCGCGCGGCCAGCCGGACTCCCGGGCGCGGCGGCGGATTCTGGCGACGGACCTGATCGATTGCATAATTCCTCAGTTAACTGCATAATAATTCAACGAGTCGCGACGGGCGGGAAGGGCTGGCGCGGCCTGGACGGCGGACACGATGGACTCAGGGTCGGTGGCTTATGGGCGCGCGGGTGGCGGTGGTCGGCGGCAGCGGATACGCGGGCGGGGAGCTGCTCCGGCTGCTCGCCGGTCATCCCGATCTCCAGCTGGGCCCGGTCGCCGCTGACAGCAACGCGGGCCGGCCGATCGCGGAGCTGCACCCCCATCTGGCAGGCGTGCCGGCGCTGGCCGGGCGCGCCTTCGACGCGGCCGAGACCGTGCCCGAATCCGGCTGCGACCTGACGTTCCTCGCGCTGCCGGCGGGCGAGTCCGCGGCACTGAGCGGCCGCCTGGGTCAGGACGTCAAGATCGTCGATCTTGGCCCGGACTTCCGCCTGACCGACGAGGCGGCCTGGGCCAGGCACTACCCGGGCCCGCACCCGGGCCGCTGGGTCACCGGCCTGCCCGAGCTGCCCGGTGCGCGAGAGCGGATCGCGGCCGCCGCGCGGGTCGCGGTCCCGGGGTGCTATGCCACCGCGGCGATCCTCGCGCTGGCGCCACCGCTGGCCGCGGGCCTGGTCGAGCCGGAGGACATCGTCATCGTGGCCGCGTCCGGCACCTCCGGCGCCGGACGGGCGCCCAAGAGGGAGCTGCTGGCCAGCGAGGTGATGGGGGCGGTCTGCGCGTACCAGGCGGGCGGCACGCACCGGCATACGCCGGAGATCGAGCAGGCGCTCTCGGAGGCCGCCGGGCTCGGCGGCGTGACGGTCAGCTTCACCCCGGTGCTGGCGCCGATGCCGCGCGGGATCCTGGCCACCTGCACGGCGCGGCTGGCGCCCGGCACCTCAGGGCCGGCCACCGCCCTGGTACGTGAGGCCCTGGCCGAGGCGTATGCCGACGAGCCGTTCGTCTGCCTGCTGCCCGAAGGCCGCTGGCCGACCACGGCCGCGGTGGCCGGGTCGAACGGTGTGCACCTCCAGGCCGCGGCCGACACCAGGACCGGCCGGGTCACGGTCGTGGCGGCCATCGACAACCTCGGCAAGGGCGCCGCCGGTCAGGCCATCCAGGACGCCAACCTCATGCTCGGCCTGCCGGAGACGGCCGGCCTGACCGCCTGCGGGGTGTCTCCGTGACCGGAGCGGGGAAGGCACAGTGACCGTCACAGCGGCCGCCGGGTTCCGGGCGGCGGGGGTCAAGGCCGGGATCAAGCGGTCCGGGCAGCCGGACCTGGCGGTGGTCGTCAACGACGGCCCGTCCTACGCGGCCGCCGGGGTGTTCACGTCCAACCGGATCCAGGCCGCGCCGGTGCTCTGGACCCGGCAGGTCGTGGCCGGCGGCCTGGTCCGGGCCGTCGTGCTCAACTCGGGCGGCGCGAACGCCTGCACCGGGCCGGACGGGTTCGCCGACACCCACCACACGGCCGAGCGGCTGGCCGGGGCGCTGGCCGTGTCGGCGGGAGAGATCGCGGTCTGCTCGACCGGGCTGATCGGGGAGCGGCTGCCCATGGACCGCCTGCTGCCGGGCGTCGCCGAGGCGGCCGGGGCCGTCTCGGCCGACGGAGGGCTCGCCGCCGCGGACGCGATCAGGACCACCGACACGGTCCCGAAGACCTGCCGGGTGCCCGGCCCCGGGTACACGGTCGGCGGCATGGCCAAGGGGGCCGCGATGCTGGCGCCGGGGCTCGCGACCATGCTCGCGGTGCTCACCACCGACGCGGACCTGCCTGCGGCGGGCCTGGACGCGGCGCTGCGCGAGGCCGTCGAGGTCACATTCAACCGGCTGGACACCGACGGATGCATGTCCACCAACGACACCGTGCTGCTGCTGGCCAGCGCCGCGTCCGGGGTCCGGCCGGACCCCGGTGAGTTCACCGCGCTGCTGACCCGGGCCTGCGCGGACCTGGCCAGGCAGATGCAACTGGATGCCGAGGGCGCGAGCAAGGCGATCGACATCGAGGTGACCGGTGCCGCCAGCCAGGACGACGCGGTGGCCGTCGGCCGGGCCATTGCCCGGTGCAACCTGCTCAAGTGCGCCCTCGGAGGCGAGGACCCGAACTGGGGCCGTGTGCTGGCCGCCGCGGGCACCACGGCCGCGGCCTTCGAGCCCGACCGGGTGGACGTGGCCATCAACGGGATCTGGGTCTGCCGCGACGGGTTCGCGGCCGAGGACCGGTCCCGCGTCGACCTGCGGCCCAGAGACGTCAGCATCGTCGTCAGCCTGTCGGCCGGGTCGCACTCGGCCACGATCCGCACCACCGACCTGACCGCCCAGTACGTGCACGAGAACTCGGCGTACTCGACGTGACCGCGACGACCGGCAACGAGACCGGCGCGCTGGCCAAGGCCGCGACGCTGATCGAGGCGCTGCCCTGGCTGGAGCGGTTCCACGGCGCGACCGTCGTGATCAAGTTCGGCGGGCACGCGATGACCGACGAGGCCCTGTGCTTCGCGTTCGCGCAGGATGTGGTGTTCCTGCGATACGCGGGGCTGCGCTCGGTGGTGGTGCACGGCGGCGGACCGCAGATCAGCGAGCACCTCGACCGGCTGGGCATCCCGAGCACGTTCGCGGGCGGGCTGCGGGTGACCACGCCGGAGACGATGGACGTGGTGCGGATGGTGCTCACCGGGCAGGTGAACCGGGACCTGGTGGGGCTGATCAACCGGCACGGGCCGTTCGCGGTCGGGATGTCCGGGGAAGACGCCAACCTGCTCACCGCCACCCGGGCCAGGGCCACCGTCGACGGGGCCCCGGTCGACCTCGGCCAGGTCGGCGAGATCCGCACCGTCGATCCGGGGGCGGTCCGGGCCCTGATCGCCGACCGCCGCATCCCGGTCATCTCCAGCGTGGCACGGGGCGCGGACGGAGAGATCTTCAACGTCAACGCCGACACCGCCGCCGCCGCGGTCGCGGTCGCGCTCGGGGCCGCGAAGCTGGTCCTGCTGACCGATGTGGCCGGCCTGTACGCCGACTGGCCGGCTACACGCGAGGCCGCGGACCGGGCCGCCACCGACCGGCCCAGCGAGGTGATCAGCCAGCTTGACGCCGCTGAACTGGCCGCGATGCTGCCCCGGCTGGGCGGCGGGATGATCCCAAAGATGGAAGCCTGCCTGGCCGCCGTCCGTGGCGGCGTGCCGCGGGCGCACGTGCTCGACGGTCGGCTGCCGCACGCCATCCTGCTCGAGATATTCACCGACTCCGGGATCGGCACCAT
>JASIJN010000129.1 GCA_030050125.1 Streptosporangiaceae bacterium
CGGGCGGGCGCTGCGCGGCCGGCGGGTCGGTGGCCGCCACCGCCCGGTCGTAGGCGTCGCGGACCTTGGCCACCTCGCCCTGCGGGTCGTGGAACCAGTTCGTGGACCAGAGCCGGTGGAAGTTCCAGCCGAGCCGCTGCAGGTGCTCGCCGCGCAGCCGGTCCCGGTCCCGGACGCTGCCGGACTGCCGGTACGAGGGTCCGTCGGCCTCGATGGCCAGCACCATCCGGTCGGCGTCCTGCGGGTGGGCGGCGGCGAAGTCGACCCGGTATCCGCCCACCCCGTACTGCGGCACGACCGTGATGCCGCAGGCCGCCAGCCGGTCGCGCACGTCGGCCTCGAACGGGTTCAGCTCGGCGCCGCCCGCAGGCCCGGCCGCCTCCCCGGCCCCCCTCACCGTCCCGCCGGACCCGGCGTACTCCAGGTAGTCGGCCAGCAGCCTGGCACCGGCCTTGGTCACCCGGTCCGGATCCACGTCGCGGCTGGAGAACGAGCTCACCAGGGTGAGCCGGCGCCGGGCCCGGGTGGCGGCCACGTTCAGCCGGCGCTCGCCGCCGTCACGCAGCAGCGGGCCCCACTGGTAGCGCATCCGGCCGTCGGGGTGCTTGCCGTACCCGATCGACAGGATGATCGCGTCCCGCTCGTCGCCCTGCACCCGCTCCAAGTTCTTGACGAAGAACGGCTCGGGGGTGTCCTCGGCGAAGAAGCCCTCCAGGTCCGGGTGGTCGGCCAGGGCGTAGCGCAGCGCCGCGTCGATCCGCTCGGCGTGCCTGATGCCCAGGGCGATCACGCCCAGCGACTCCCGGGGCCTGGCCCTGGCGTGCTCCAGGATCAGCTCGACGACCTGCTCCACCTCGGCCGTGACCGAGACCTCCTGCCCAGGCTCCGGGCCCTGGCTCACCACCACGTGCCGCAGGCAGTCGTCTCGGAACACCCCGGGGAACGTGGTCAGCGCGCCGCCGTAGATCCGGGCGTTGGAGAACGCCACCAGCCGCTCGTCCCGGCTGCGGTAGTGCCAGGCCAGCGGCCAGGTGGGCAGCAGCGGACGGAGCGCGTCCAGTACCGACTCGAAACCGGCGCCGAACGAGACCAGGCTCTCGTCGTCCTCGCCGGGCTCGTCGCCCTCCTCGCCGACCTGGCGGAAGAAGTTGGTCGGCGGCAGCTGGCGGTCGTCGCCGGCCACGACGATCTGGTGCCCGCGCATGATCGACGAGATCGCGTCGGCCGGGATGATCTGGCTGGCCTCGTCGAAGATCACCACATCGAACAGCCGCGCCGCCGGCAGCACCTGGCTGACCATCAGCGGAGACATCGCCCAGCACGGCTTGAGCGCGAACAGCACGTCGCTGGTCTGGTCCAGCAGCCGCCGCAGCGGCAGGTGACCGCGGCGCAGCGCCGCCTGCTTGCGGATCACCCTGGCCTGCAGCGGGTGCCGGTCCAGGGCGTCGCGCAGGTGGTCGGCCCAGGCCCGCCGGACCCGCACTCGGTTGCCGGACAGGTGCTGTACGTCGCGGACCCGGAAGTCGTTGGCGATCTCGTCCAGCGCGGCGCCGCTGTGCGCGGCGTAGCGCGGATCCCGGACCCGGATCTGGTCCAGGATGGCCGAGTACCAGGCATGGTCGAACGCGGCGGCGGCCAGGTCCGGGCCCGCCTGGCGCCGGGCCAGCTCGTCCAGCAGCGGGCCAAGCCCGGCGTCGTCGAACGCGGCGCCGAGCTGGTAGAGACGGGGGAGCTTCCACGCGGTGTCCTGGTCCGCGCTGAGCGCGGCGAGCTGCCGCTCGGGCTGATCCGGCACCGTGACGTAGGCCCGCAGCGCGGCTAGCTGCCGCTCACAGTCCTGCTGCAGCTTGTGCAGGTCCTCCAGGCCGGAGGGGAGCCGGGGAAGCCCGTCGTCGGCCCGCAGCTCCTGCCATGTCGCCAGCTGGGCCGCGGCCTGGCCGAGCGCGGTCGCGAGCTCCTCGCGGGAGAGCTCGCCCGCGATCACCAGGAAGCGAGCTTGCTTGCGCAAGGCCCGGCGCTCGCGCAGCCCGAAGCCGCCGCCGTCCCCGGCGGCCGCGGCCAGCCGACCGGGATCGCGGGAGTAGACGCCGGGGTCGAGCGTGCCCAGGGTCCGGGCGATCGCCCCGAACAGCCGCATCAGGGCCCGGCCCTCCGCGTAGCCCCCGGGCGGCCGCAGGCCGGTCTCCTCGCTGGCCCGGGCCAGGCGGTGGGCCATCATCGGCAGGCCGCGCGAACTCAGCCGCGAGGCCAGGTCACACGCCTGCCGGGCCTGCCCGGACGTGCCCAGCGCGGCGCCGAACCAGGGCGTACTGTCCGGCCGGAAGCCGAAGCCGCCGAGGTGCGCGAACTCGCGCAGCTCGTCGCGGATCTGGTCCGCTCTCCCCCGGTCGATCCGCTCCGGCGCCCCGACCCGCACCGGCGTGCGGGCCTGGTCGGGTATGCCGAGCAGCGCGGACTGGACCGCGAACGGGGTCAATCCCCACGGCGGATGGGATTCGTGCAGCGCGGCGACGTGCTGACTGAGCCGCTGCTGCCGGTCGGCCAGCCGTCGCTGCAGGTCGCCGACGTCGGGATGCTCGGTCCGCTGCGCCTCGTCCAGCGCTTCGCCCAGGTCGCGGGCGATGCGCAGCCGGTCTCTGGTGCCGTCGTGGATGTCCAGCACCATGTCGCCCAGGTCGGCGCCCTTCAGCCGGGACAGCACCGCGTCGATCGCGGCGCGCTTCTCCGCCACGAACATGACCTTCCGGCCCCGCGCCACCAGCGCGGCGATCAGGTTGGCGATGGTCTGGCTCTTGCCGGTGCCCGGCGGGCCGTGGATGACCAGGCTGCGCCCGGACAGGACCGCGCCAATCGCGGTGCGCTGCGAGGAGTCGGCGTCCAGCACCGAGTAGTCCTCCTCGGGCGAGTCGAGCGCCGGGCCGGCCTCGCCGGTGCCGGCGTCGGCGGACAGCAGCTCCTGGGCTTGCGGGTCGCCGGCGATGGCGGCCACCACATCGCTGTCGGCCAGCAGCTCGCCCGCGGCCTGCAGGTCCCTGACCATAGGCAGTTTGGCGTAGGTGAACGTGCCGATCACCTGGCGGCCGGTGATCTCGAAACCCGGGATCTCGGCGGCCGCCGCCGCGGCTCCCAGGAGGTGGGGGATCTTCTCGACCGGCTCGTCGGCCAGGGTCTCGGTGGCCGCGCCGAACTGGCTGGCCAGCTTGTGCAGCAGCACCGGATTGACCTCGGCCTCGTCGTCCAGGATCAGCTCGAAGTCGTCGTGCCGGGCCCGGGTCGGGGCGATGGTCAGGCCGCGCAGCAGCACCGGCGCGGCGGGCTCCAGGAACAGCTCGTCCCAGCGGGCCAGCCCGATGGCCAGGTACCCCGCCCGGATGCCGCGCTCTTCCAGCAGTTCACGCGCCTTGCGGTGGATGGTCTGCACCCGCCGGATCGCCTCGGCTCGCTCGTCGGCGTCGTGGAACAGCCGGGTGAGCCGGACCGACCCCGCGGACAGGAACCGGTCCAGCGCGGCGGGGTCCGCGGTCGCCAGGTCCAGCGTCCCGGCCCGCCGGTCCTTGTAGTACAGCAGCGTGTTCCGGCCGCCCAGATCGGTCAGCGCCGCTATCCACCGTGCCTGAGCTGCCTCGATGAGCTCGGCCCGGCGCCCGCTAGCCAGCTCGGCCATGTGCAGCCTCCGTAAGCGACAAGGTCGCCGCAGCAGCTACCCGGTCCCGGGCCGTTCATGCGCGTTCTGGGCGGCTGGGCTCCGCCGGCCCGCCCATGCCCGCGGCTGGCCACGCGATCACGTCAGCGGGGCTGTACAGCTCGGTCAGCTGTTCCTTCCTCCGGTCCGCGCTCAGCTTGATGCCGAGCTGGGCGACGCTGGCATCGGCGGACAGCTGGCGGAGCCCGGTCTCGGCGTCCGCGTGGTCGCGCTCTCGCTGCAGCCGCTCCCGTCCGGCGTTCGCGAGCTTCAGGGTGCGGGCGTGCTCGTGGTCCAGTTCCGTCGCCACGTAGCCCTCGTTGCGGACGAGCGTGTCGTGCCCGGTCGTCTTCCCGGTGAGCTTGGTCAGCAGCGGCGCCAGGTCAATGCCAAAGATCAGCAGGGTCAGCAGGACGCGCCAGAACGCCACGGTGCCGTGCCTGACCGTGAGCTGCCAGAATGCCTCCTCCCGGGTCAGCAGCGCGTTGGCCTGGCCGATGGTCTGGCGGCTGCTGGTGATGCCGGCCTGCTGTTCGGCATTGAGCCGGCTGATCTGCGGGGTATTCGCGCCGGTGATGGCCTCGAGGTTGTGCTGCGCGGTGGTCAGCGCGCTCAGGGATTCGCTCAGGCTTTTTTCAGCGGCCGCGAAGCCGGGTCCGCGCCCGGCCGTGACTCCGCTGCACCCGAATTCCTGGCAGTTGGCCTCTTTCTGGGCATTGAGGTAAGCGGCCTGCCGCTGATTGACATTCCGTTGCGCCGCGTTTATCTGGCCTTGGAGAATATCTATCTGCGATTGATAGAGCCTGGTGACCTGGGCGCTGGCCTGGAGCGAATCGGCGAGGTGATCGGACCCGATCTGCGCGGCGATATCCGAGGCGAAGAACTGGAGCAGCACCATCTCCGACATCAGGAGGGCCGCCGCCGCGGCCACGATCAGCCGGACCACGATGATCGGGGTGAACCGGCGCGGCGGCCGAGGGCTGCCCGCGGCATCGAACCTGGCCGGGGCCACGTAGCCGATGATCGACCGGTCGATGAGGAACACGGCCACGGCGAAGAAGACGCCGAACCCGAGTACCTGGTCGAACGGCCGCTTGAAGCCCGCCGAAGCGAACAGGCAGGCCGCGTAGAATGCCTGGGCCGCCGTGACCAGCATGAGCAGGCCAATGGTGATGTACCGCTGGCGTTCCGAGTAGGACCCGATCCTGGTGCGATCGGCCGAGGTCAGGAATAGTATGAAATTGCCGGTCCTGGTGAGCTTCCTGCCGGGCCCGCCATCCCGAATAGGCTCCTCGGCCGACTCGCCGTACTCAGGCACCGTGCCATCGAGGGCCCGGGCATAATACGGAGTGGTATCAGGCACGAGGCTGGTTGTACCCAGCGGGCCAGCCATTGATTCGAGATTAAGGAACGGAGATAAGATTCAGGAACGCAGATAAGAGGCGCCGTTGAGGTCGAGAATGGCACCGCTGGCCCATTCGGCCGCGGGCGAGGCCAGGTAGAGGACAGCGGCGGCGATCTCTGCGGCCGTCGCGACCCGGCCGAACGGGCTCTGCGCCCGGATCTCGTCGCCGGTGCTGCCGTCCAGGTGCCCGGCGGCCATGTCGGTGTCGACGAAGCCCGGCGCCACGGTGGCGACGGCGATCCCGTGCGGGGCCAAGGCCAGCGCCAGCGACTGGCCGAAGGCGTTCAGGCCGGCCTTGCTGGCCCCGTAGGCCGGCTGGCCGGGCTCGCCGCGGAACGCGCCGCGGGAGGACACGTTGACGATGCGCCCGCCCGCGCTCATGTGCCGCACAGCGCACCATGTCACGTTGGCCGCGCCGATCAGGTTGACGCCGAGCGTCTGCTGCCAGGCCTCCTGCCACTGCTCGTACGAGGTCTCGGTGATCGGGTGCGATGTGAACACGCCGGCGTTGTTGACCAGGACATCCAGGCCGCCCAGCGCTTCGCCGGCCGCGTCCACCATGCGGCGCACCGCCTCGGGATCGGCCAGGTCGGCCTGGACCAGCGCGTGCCCGGCACCGGGCAGCGCGGCCAGCACCTGGCCGGCCAGTCCGGCCGAGTCGCGGTAATGCACGGCGACCCGGTCACCGGCGCCGGCGAAGGCCTCGGCGATCGCGCGGCCGATGCCTCGCGACGCCCCGGTCACCAAGATCGCTCGGTTGGCCACGCCATGACCCTAACGTGACGACTCGGGAAATAACGCGCCGGCGGGGGGTTCAGGCTGGCGGGGCGAGGGTGGGCTGGGCCCGGGGTCTACGGGGGCCGGGCAGGGGTGCTCGCCCGGAGCCTGGGTGGCAGCCGGCCGCCGGTCCGCCAGTGCGGGGGATACTGGTGCGGACCGGCGCGGCCGGCTGCCTGCTCGTGGCGGCCGGTGACGAAGCCGCTGGCGGATCCCTGGCTCAGCGAGCCTCGACGTGTTTGACGTAGCGGATGATCTGGTCGCGCAGGACGACCAGGTCGGCTCCGTGAACCATCACCGGCGGGACCGCGCCGCGGATCCGCGCGTGCCACGTCCGGTCGATGCCCTGCCAGGCCTCCCAGCCTGGGAATTCGCCCGCGATCTGGGCGGCGTCATCGTCAGAATTCATGCGGCCAGTATAGGCCATGGCAAGGCATGGTAAGCAATGCCTTGTCTGGTTTCCGCATGTCGCAGCCGGTTAGGTTACCGGCGTGAAGATCGACGAGACCTCGCCGGAGCACCCGTACCTGCAGCTGGCCGGGCTGCTGCGGGCCGATATCCAGTCTGGCAAGATCACGAATCAGCTGCCGTCGATCAGCGACCTCACCGAGGAGACCGGGCTGGCGGTCGGCACCGTCCGCCGCGCGATCGGCATCCTGGTCAAGGAGGGCTTGGTCGAGACCGTTCCTGGCCGGGGCACCTTCGTGATCGAGCAGCGGCCGCCGCGATCGGGCCCCGGCGGCCAGCAGGTCCCGATACGCCCGCACGGCCACGTCTCACACTGACCCGGGGGCGCCTTGAAGCTCAGGGAGATCCGCGAGCTGGCGAGGCTGCGCGGGTTCCAGGCCGATCACGACCTGCGGGTCATCGCCCGCTGTCACGATCTCGGTGACCTGCGCCGGGCGGCGCGCCGCCGGCTGCCCCGGCCGGTCTTCGGCTATGTCGACGGCGGCAGCGACGACGAGATCACGCTGCGCGCCAACCGGGCGGCGCTGCGGGGCTGGCGGTTCCGGCCCCGGGTGCTGCGCGACGTGAGCGAACCAGATCTGCGCGTGTCCGTGCTCGGCTCCGATCTCGCGGCGCCGATCGGGCTCGCGCCCACCGGCTTCACCCGGCTGGTGCACCAGGCCGGCGAGTGCGCGGTGGCCCAGGCGGCCGCCTCGCGCGGCCTGCCGTACTGCCTGTCCACGGTCGGCACGGCCACGATCGAGGACGTGGCGTCGACCGGGCTGCGCGATCTGTGGTTCCAGCTGTACGTGCTGCGCGACCGGGACGTCGCGCGCGAGCTGATCGAGCGGGCGGCCAAGGCCGGCTGCCGCGCGCTCGAGGTCACGGTGGACACGCCGGTGTCCGGGCGGCGGACGCGGGACCTGCGCAACGGGCTGACCATGCCGCCGATGCTGACGCCACGGGCCATGCTCGACATCGCGGCGCGCCCCGGATACTGGTTGTCGCTGCTGCGCGGGCCGGCGCTCCGGTACGCCAGCTTCAGCCCGCCGGCGCGGGACGACGGCACGACGATCGCCGACATCATCTCGATGTTCGACCCCAGCCTGACCTGGGACGACGTCGAGGAGATCCGCGCGCTCTGGCCCGGTGCCCTGCTGCTGAAGGGCCCGCTCGGACCGGCCGACGCGGTCCGTGCGGCGGCGGCCGGGGTGGACGGCATCCACCTGTCCAACCACGGCGGCCGCCAGCTGGACCGCTGCGTGCCCACGATCGACCTGGTCCGGCCGGTGCGCGAGGCGGTCGGCGAGGGGGTCGCCATCGTGCTCGACTCCGGCATCCGGCACGGCGCCGACGTGGCCGTGGCGGTCGCCCGCGGCGCCGACCTGTGCATGGTGGGCCGCGGGTACCTGTACGGCCTGGCCGCGGCCGGGAAGCCGGGCGTCGAGCACGCGATCGACCTGCTGACCGCCCAGCTGCGCCGCACCATGCAGCTGCTGGGCGTCACCACGATGGCCGAGCTGCGCCAGCACGGCGACGACCTGGTCGTGCCGGCTCCCGCCTAGCCGCCCGCCATCGCCCCCACGATCAGGTACGGCTCGGCGCCCGCGGCCACCGCCTCGGGCAGCGGGGCGTCTGCTGGCTCATGGGACAGGTCCTGCTCGCACGCGAAGAACCGGATGAACGCCCGGCGCCGGCCCCCGTCCTGGCTGCGGATGGTGCCGCGGAGCATCGGATAGCGCCCCTCCAGCGCGTCCAGGACCGAGCACCGGGTGACCTCGCCCGCGACGTCCAGCTCGACCTCGCCGTCGATGCGCGCCAGCGTCCGCAGGTGGGAGGGCAGCACGACCCGGATCACGGCACCGTCTGCACTTCGACGGACAGCACGCGCGGCAGGTCGCGGACGATCGGGGCCCAGGTGTCGCCGGCGTCGGCCGAGGCGTAGACCTGCCCGCCGGTGGTGCCGAAGTACACGCCGCACTCATCGAGCGAGTCAACGGCCATCGCGTCGCGCAGCACGTTGTGATAGCAGTGGCGCTGCGGCAGGCCTTCGGTCAGCGGCTCCCACTCGTTCCCGCCGGTCCGGCTGCGGTACACCCGGAGCTTGCCCTCCGGCGGGTAGTGCTCCGCGTCGCTCGTGATCGGCACCACGTAGATGGTGTCCGGCTCGTGCGCGTGCACATCGATCGGGAACCCGAAGTCGGTCGGCAGGTTGCCGCTGATCTCGTGCCACGAGTCGCCGCCGTCGTCGCTGCGCATGACGTCCCAGTGCTTCTGCATGAACAGCACGTCCGGACGGCTCGGGTGCATCGCGATGCGGTGCACGCAGTGACCGACCTCGGCGTCGGGGTCCGGGATGCCCTCGGACTGCAGCCCGCGGTTCACCGGCCGCCATGTCGCGCCGCCGTCCTCGCTGCGGAACGCGCCCGCGGCCGAGATCGCGGCGAACATCCGGCCCGGGGCAGTGCGGTCCAGCAGGATCGTGTGCAGGCACATCCCGCCCGCGCCCGGCTGCCAGGACGGGCCCGACCTGTGCTCACGCAGGCCGGGAAGCTCCTGCCAGGTATCGCCCCCGTCGGCCGACCGGAACAGCGCGGCGTCCTCGGCGCCCGCGTACACGGTGTCCGGGTCGTCCAGCGACGGCTCGAGGTGCCATACCCGGGCGAACTCCCACGGGTGCGGCGTCCCGTCGTACCACTGATGCGTGCCGGGCGTGCCGTCGTAGCTGAACTTGTTGCCGACCGGCTCCCAGGTCCGGCCGCCGTCGTCGGAACGCTGGATCACCTGCCCGGACCAGCCGCTGGACTGCGACGCGTACAGCCGGTCCGGATCCGCGGGCGATCCCTTGAGGTGATAGACCTCCCAGCCGCCGAAATAGGGGCCGCCGACCTCCCACTCCTGGCGGCGCCCGTCGGAGGTCAGCACGAACGCGCCCTTGCTGGTGCCCACCAGTACCCGTACGCCGGTCATCGTGTCCCTTTCGCCGATCTGTTCGTGCGGCCCCGGGCGGCGCCGCTATCCCCTAGACGGCCGCCGGGCGGCAAACTCATCGCGTTCTCACTGGTGCCCGGCCTGGCCGGTGCCGTCAAGGCGCCGCGCCGGGCGTCAGTCCCGTTTCGCGACGACATCGTGACCGGAGGGTCCGGAGAGTACGGAGAATCGGCAATGACCGGCAAGTCCGGCGCTGGGGTCGCGAAGCCGACCCCCGGTGCCGCGATGAGCTGCTGCTGCCGCGGTCCTGGACGGCGTGCGGCCCCGCACCGCCGTCCGGAGCGGCGACGGATCAGAGCTTGGTCAGCTTGGAATAGGGCGAGGTGATCCGTTCCTGCTGGGTGCCGAAGTCGACGAGCACGGCGACCTCTTCCTCGACGCCGATGACCACGCCGAGGCCGTACCTGTCGTGCGTCACCTGGTCGTGCAGGGCATACCGCTCTACCTGCCGGACCGGTGCGGGAAGGTTATTGAACGGGCTTCCTGGGAAATTGCGCCTGGCGGCGGCGCGCGCTGTCTTCACGAAATACCAGTATGACCCCCCTAGGGGTTTTTTGAATGTCGGTCGCTCAGGTTGGGGTGGCGAGATGCTCGTCACATCTCACGGTGCCGGCGCGAGGAAGGCCAGATCACCCCGGCTGCCACCACCCCGGCCGCGGCCCGCCGGCGCAGCGCCGGATGGCGTCAGGACCGCCTTTCCCGGCCGGGTCAGGGCACAATTGACGAAGTGGCCGCCGGGCGGGTGCGAGCCGCCCAGGACTGGGGAGGGGTCGGGATATGCCGACGGTGCAGGCGAACGGGATCGAGATCAACTACGAGGTCGAGGGCGAGGGCGAGCCCGTCGTGCTCATCCCCTACCTCGCCGCCGACCAGGCGTGCTACGCGTTCCAGGTGGCGGAGTACGCCAAGCACTTCACCTGCTTCAGCGTCGACCTGCGCGGCGCCGGCCTCAGCAGCAAGCCGGAGGGCACGTACACCAGCGAGTTGCTGGCCGATGACATCGCGGCGTTCATGCGGGAGGTCGGCATCGAGCGGGCGCACATCTTCGGGCTGTCCCTGGGCGCGGCGGTCGGCATGTGGCTCGCCGCCCGGCACCCGGCCCGGGTCAAGACCCTCTCGCTGCACAGCGCCTGGGACCGCACCGATCCGTTCCTGCGCGTGGTCGTGGAGGGCTGGCGGGTCATGGCCGAGGCTTTGGGCAGCGTGACCGAGATGGTGATCAAGGGCATCTTCCCCTGGTGCTTCACCCCGGAGCTGTACGCCGCGCGCCCGGAGTACATCGACTCCCTGGCCGACTTCGTGCGGAGCCGTCCGATGCCGCCGGTCGACGCCTTCTTGCGGCAGTCGGGGGCGGTGCTCAGCCACGACGCGCAGGACGTCCTCGGCGGGGTCGAGGCGCCCACGCTGGTCACGTTCGGGCGGCATGACGCGGTGACGTCGACGCGCTTCGCCGACCCCATCCGGGCCGCCATACCCGCCAGCGAGCTCATCGTGTTCGAGGACTGCGCGCACGCCCCGATCTACGAGAACGTCGAGGAGTTCAACCAGCAGACCCTGGCCTTCCTGCAGCGCCATTCCGGGTGACCCCGAGGTGACGTCCGTCCGGGTGGCGTCCGGGTGACGTCCGCAACGCTGTCCCTCCGGGCGCTGAACCGCGCCCTGCTCGACCGGCAGTTGCTGCTGCGCAGGTCCGCGCTGCCCGGGCAGGGCGACCGGGCCGGGCAGGTGATCCGCACGGTCGAGCACCTGGTCGGCCTGCAGGCCCAGGCGCCGTTTCCGCCCTATTACGGACTGTGGTCGCGGCTGGCCGGGTTCCGCCCCGATGACCTGGCCGGGCTGCTCCTGGGCCGTCAGGTGGTGCGGATCGCCCTGATGCGGGGCACCATCCACCTGGTGTCCGCCCGCGACTGCCTGATGCTGCGCCCGGCCATGCAGCCCGTGCTGGACCGGGCCCTGCGGGTCACCTTCGGCCGGCGGCTCACCGGGGTGGACCACTCGGCGCTGGCCGCCGCGGGCCGCACCCTGGTCGAGGAGAAGCCCAGGACGTTCAGCGAGCTTGGCCGCGAGCTCGCCGGGCGGTGGCCGGAACATGACCCGGCCGCCCTGGCCCAGGGCGTGCGGGCACTGGTCCCGCTGGTGCAGGTGCCGCCCCGGGCCGTGTGGGGCGCCGCCGGGCAGGCCGCGCACACCTCGGCCGAGGCCTGGCTCGGCCGGCAGATGAACGACCAGGTGCCGATCGAGCCGCTGATCGCCAGATACCTGGCCGCCTTCGGCCCGGCCACGGTCCGGGACATGCAGGCCTGGTCCGGCTTGACCAGGCTCGGCGAGGTCGCCGACCGCCTGCGGCCCGGCCTGCGCACGTTCCGCGATGAGCGGGGCGCCGAACTGTTCGACCTTCCCGAGGCGCCGCGGCCCGACCCGGACACCCCGGCCCCGGTGCGGCTCGTGGCCGAGTTCGACAACCTGGTCCTGGCGCACGCCGACCGGGCCCGCGTCCTCAGCGAGCCGGACCGCAAGCGGATGTACGCCCGGGCCAACACCTTCCCAGGGGCAGTGCTCGTCGATGGCTTTGTCCGAGGCGTCTGGAAGATCACGCTCGAACGCGCCGCGGCGGC
>JASIJN010000130.1 GCA_030050125.1 Streptosporangiaceae bacterium
ACGGCGGTGGCGGCGATCCAGGCCGGCCCGGCCATGACGACCGACCCGGCCGCGAACTTTCCCAGCGAGGGCGCGAGGCGCTCCGTGCCCCGGGAGCCGAGCATCCGCCGCATCCTGATTATCAGGTGTCCCGCGGCCGCGACGACCGATACCGACACGGCCAGCCCGAGGACCGTCAGCACGGCCGTCCCGTGGGCGAGCACGCTCAGCCCGACGACGACGGTGCAGACGGCGGCCTGGACGATCATTGAACGCAGCGGTGACCTCGTGTCCTTGCGCGCATAGGAGGCGTAGGTCGTGATCATGAAGACGGTCTGAGCGACAACCGCCAGCGAGAGCGGGCGCAGCGCCGCGGTGACCAGGCCGACGCCCGCCGCCGAGTCCATGCTGCCGAAGGAGATGGCCGACGCCAGCGGCTTGGCCAGGACGAAGAAGCCGACGGCCGCGGGAATCGTGATGAAGAAGCCCAGCGCGAGCCCGCGGACGAGGGTGTCGCGGAACTCCCGGTCGTCCCCGCGCAGGCTCATCCGCGCCAGCCGGGGCACCAACGACAGGGCCACCGGCGCCGTGCCCAGGTTGTTCGCGAGGTTGTAGAAGTTCCAGGCAATGCCGAACGCGACGATCCCGCCGGGCAGGCGGTTGGCGGCGATCAGCAGCGCCAGGAGTTGCAGGGCTTCGAGCCCGGCCTGCCCCAGCGCCGGCAGCGCGCGCCGGACCACCGAGCGCACCTCGGGGTCGCGCCAGCCGAGGCGCGGCAGGAGCGTGACGCCGGCCCGCCGCGCGCCCCACCACTGGGTGGCCGCGTGCAGCGCGACGGCGCCGGTCGAGCCGAGCCCGAGCAGCAGGATCTCGCCGGTGGGCAGGTCGCCGATGTTCCTGCCCATGCCGTACAGGGCGCCCGTCATCGCGAGAACGGCGATGGTGCCCAGGTTCTCGACCGCAGGCGCCCCGGCGGCCAGGGCGAACCGCCGGCGGGCGTTCATCACCGCGGTCGCGGTGCCGACGACGCCGTAGAGGAACACCTGAGGGATCACGGTCACGATCAGCAGGCGCGCGACCCGGGCTTCCGCGGCGCCCACCGCTCGCGGCCCGCCGAGGACCGCGAGCTTCAGCGCGAGCGGGCCCAGGATGATCGCCAGCGGCGCGACCGCGACCATCGCCACCAGCGTGACGCCCAGGAAGCCGCCGGCCACGCGCTGCGAGGCTCGCCGGTCGCCGGCGTCTATGTGGCGCACCAGAGCCGGGGCGAGCAGCGACGAGAAGAAGCCGCCGGCCAGGAAGCCGTAGTAGAGCAGGTTGGGCAGCGAGTTCGTGAACTGGTAGGTGTTCCCGGCGTACGTGGGCCCCAGCACCGCGGCGGCCACCGCGACTCTCGCCAGCCCGGTGACCCGGCTCACGATCGTCCACGCGGCGACCGTCAGGGAATCACCCGCCGCCGAAGCCGGCCGGGACAGCTCGGCGGTGGCGCTCATGGCGCGCCCTCATCCCGCACCGGGGCCAGAGGCCGTGAGCAGCGACGCGCCGGCGGAAGCAGCCACGGCGCGCTCCGGCTGCGGCGCCGCGACCGAGGCAGCGGGGACGCGGTCGCCGCGCGGGGACGAACCGCTCGCACCGTCGGCGATCCTGACCTCGTCGAGCAGCACGACGCGGCCCAGGCGCCGCGATAGCTCGGCGGCGTCGAGCACCTCGATGACCGACAGCCCGTCCTCACCGTCACTCAGGGGCCGGGCGTCGTTCGCGATGCACTCGACGAAGTGCCGGTCCTGCACGGCCAGCGGTTCATCGGCGGAGACGTACGGCACGACGATGTCGCCGTAGCGGTACGACATCGGTGGCTGAGTCAGATCGTTGCTGTCGGGCGGGACGCACACGCCCTTGTCCAGTATCCGGATCTGCTCGTCGGCGGCCAGGTCGTCGTAGACGGCCATTTTCTTGCTGCCGACGGCCGTGACCCGGCGAACCTTGCACGGGTCCAGCCAGCTCACGTGGATGTTCGCGGACAGGCCGCCGTCGTCGAGGCAGTGGTCGTAGTACAGGCGCAGGTAGGCGACGTCCTCGAGCCTGCGGTGCGCGTGCCGGGACGCCCAGGCCTGCACCGCGACCGGCCGGCGGCCCAGCACGTAGTTGATGATGGAGACGTCGTGCGGCGCGAGATCCAGGATCACGTTGACGTCGTTCTGGTACAGCCCGAGGTTGAGCCGGGCGCTGTCGAGGTAGTAGACGTCGCCGAGTTCCTTGGTGCGCACGAGCTCGGCCAGCCTGCGGACCGCCGGGTTGTACTCGAACGTGTGGCCCACCATGAGCACGACCCCCGCCGCGGACGCGGCGGCCACCAGGGCCCGGGCGCCTGCGCTGGTGGGCGCGAGCGGCTTCTCCACCAGGACGTGCTTGCCCGCCCTGATCGCCGCCAGCGCGAGCGGCACATGCGTGCTCGGCGGCGTGGCCACGACCACGGCGTCGACATGCTCGAGCGCCGGCCCGAGCGCCTCGTAGCAGCGGGAGATCTTGTAGCTGCGGGCCAGGTTGCGCAGACGATCTTCGCGGCTGTCCACCAGGACCAGCTCGTCCACGCCGTCCGCCGCTTGCAGCACCCGGACGTGCTTCGACCCCCAGTAGCCGCATCCGGCCAGCGCGACGCGACAGCCGCCAGCCCTCGGCATTCCCGTCAACTGGGTTCTCCCCCTTCGTCTGGATCACCTCGGGCGGCAGCTCCGGATTTCCAGCGTCACCCCGTGGTCGTGAATCTAGGCTCCGGACGCGGGGAGCACATCCCTCAGCTGGCGTAGCAGTGTTCCGGACAATTGGGATGCGCAGGTGCCCTGGCGATCCCTTAGCCGGCGTCATCGAAATCGGGCTGTTCCCAGACCCGGTCGCGCAAATACTCCTTGACCACGGCGATGTACTGGTTGGCCGCTGCGGTGTGCCAGCTTCCGGCGTACCAGCGCCCCACGCAGCCCCACAGATCGCCGGCGTGGTACTGCTGCCCTCTGGGCTCGTTGTTCAGCCATACCTCGTAGCCGTCGTAACAGGAGCGCCAGATGGCGTAGGCGGCGTCCACGTTCATCGCCGTTGACCGGCCAACACCTGGCCAGCTCGCCCTCTCGTAGGGATAACGGGTCTGCAAGATGCCGTAGCTTTGCGGGCACTCGCCGGGCGTGCCGTCGGCCCCGAGACCATGGCCGGGCGGGCAGAGGGCGGCGTCGGTTCCCCAGTCGCCGAGGTTGTCCTGTTCCCACCAGCTCTCCACCGCCGCCTGGGCAAAGACGATGTTCTGGTCAATGCCCCATTTGCAGGCCGCCCAGCGCAAAATCTCCTCGGTCGTGCCGGTGAAGTCGCCGCTGATGAGCGGCGCGAGGGTGCTCACCTGCGGGCTGTCACCCGCCGGAAAGAACGCCCGGGTTACCCGCTGGCCGGTGGTGTCGTTGAACTTCTTGTTCGCCGGCCTGTTCTCCGGGCTGGGCGACGCGCGCACGAGCCGGGCGCACTCGGCCCCGGAGGGCAGCCGGGCCCCGGGCGGGAGGGTGCCGAACTGAACCGGCGGCTCGACCGGCCGCGGCCGCGGCCCTGACCGCGGGGAAGGCGGGGAAGATTGCATGCTCCCGGCGACCGCCACGGCGACGATCACCAGGACGAAGCCCGCGGGCCAGGCGAACCTGGCTGGCCCGCCCCCCACGACTCGCTTCACGCGCATCACACCGGCAGCCCAGCACCCCAGCCTAGGCCCGGGTGACCGGCGCCGGTCCCGCCATTCGCAGTGTTTGCCCCTGCGTCATTTGCGGGGGCGCCGCGAGCCCGGTCAGCTGAACTTCGTTCTCGGCCTGGCCTGGAACTCGCCGTCGAGGTAGATGTCGGTCTTCTCGTTGTAGAAGCAGGCCAGGCCGGCGATCTTCTGGCTCTCCGGCAGCGGGGCCCGGTAGATCCAGACCAGGTCGTCGTGCACGGCCCGGCCGGTGTCCACGGACCAGTAGGTCGCGGCGCCCTTGTAAGGGCAGTGGGTGATCGTGGCCGATGGCCGGAGCAGATCCATCCGGACGTCGGTGAGCGGGACGTAGTACCGCGGCGGCAGCCCGGTCTCGAACAGGATCCGCGGCTGGGCCGACTCGGCCACCGTGACGCCGTCGACCTCGACCCGCACGTGCCGGGAGCTGGCCAGGATGTCCACCCGCTTGTACGGGTCGCGCGGGTGGGTGTAGACCGGCTCGTCCTCCTCGACCCACTCGCTCATCGCGTCCCAGTCGAAGCGGACCAGGTCGCGCAGGGGCTCGAGCGGCGAGTCCGGATAACGCAGGGCCGCCCGCTCCGCGGTGGCCGTGGCCACCTTGACGTGCAGCACCTGGCCGTCGCCGCGGCTCGGCGAGTGCGCGGTCTCGCCCGCCGGGACCAGCGCGGCCCGCACGTCGGACGCGGGCAGGTAGTACGTCGGGTAGTACGGGTGCTCCCAGACCAGGAAGGGCGTTCTGGTGTCCGCGACCAGCTCGCCGCTCAGGTAGACGCGGATCCGCTTGGGTCCCTGCTCGACCCGGACGGTGCCGCGAGCGTTCTCCGACATTCCAGCCCCCTGCCGTGATCGGATAGCGTCAGGGTATGCGCTTGGGCGTTCTGGACGTGGGTTCCAACACCGTCCACCTGCTCGTGGTCGACGCGCACCAGGGTGCGCGCCCGCTGCCTGCATTCTCGCATAAGGCCGAGTTCCGGCTCGGTGAGCACCTGGATCCGGCCAACCGGCTGACCAGGGAAAGCGCGCTCCAGCTGCGCGACTTCGTGAACGAGGCGCTGCGCATTGCCGAGGACAAGGGCGTTCAGGAACTGATGGCCTTCGCCACGTCCGCGGTGCGCGACGCCGACAACGGCGACGAGGTGCTGGGCTGGATCAAGGACGAGACCATGGTCGACATCCAGGTGCTGCCGGGCCCCGACGAGTCGCGGCTGACGTTCCTGGCCGCGCGCCGGTGGTTCGGCTGGTCGTCAGGGCGGCTGCTGCTGCTCGACATCGGCGGCGGCTCGCTGGAGATCGCGTCCGGCGTCGACGAGGAACCCGGCGTGGCGATCTCGCTGGCCCTCGGCGCGGGCCGGCTGACCAGGGACTGGCTGGCCGCCGACCCGCCGTCAGCGGACGAGGTGCGAGCGCTGCGCAAGCACGTGCGGGCGGAGATCGCCGGCACGGCGGGCGCGGTCATGCGGGACGGGCGGCCGGACCACGCCGTCGCCACGTCGAAGACGTTCCGGCAGCTGGCCAGGATCGCGGGCGCGGCCCCGTCCAGCGAAGGTAACTACGTCCGGCGGTTCCTGCGGCACGCCGACGTGACCGCGCTCGCGGAGCGGCTGTCCAGGACCACCGTGGCCGAGCGCACCCAACTGCCCGGGGTGTCCCGGGGACGAGCGCCCCAGCTCGCCGCGGGCGCGCTCGTGGCGGACGCGGCCATGGACCTGTTCGACCTGGCCGAGCTGGAGATCTGTCCGTGGGCGCTGCGCGAGGGCGTGATCCTCCGGCGCCTGGACGCGATCCCCGGCGGTCTCGGGGCCTAGGCCGGGGCCTGAGCCCCGGCCTAGGGTCGCCCTGGGCTCAGTCGATCCGCACGTTGTCCGCGGTGTCGTCGGGGGAACTCGGCCGCGGGCTGCCCGCAGCGTGCCGGGCGCCCTCGCCGGCCCCGGCCGGACGGCCCGGCGCATCGGCCTCGGGCTGGCCGTTCGCGGG
>JASIJN010000131.1 GCA_030050125.1 Streptosporangiaceae bacterium
GGGTTGCCCGCGTAGCAGGCGTCAAAGGCCAGCTCGCCGCCGATGTTGGGCAGGCCGAGGCAATTGCCGTAGAACGAGATCCCGCTCACCACGCCCGGCAGCACCCGCCGGGTGTCCGGGGCGTCCGCCGGGCCGAACCGGAGCGCGTCCATCACCGCCACCGGCCGGGCGCCCATGGCCAGGATGTCCCGGACGATCCCGCCGACCCCGGTCGCTGCGCCCTGGAACGGCTCCACATACGACGGGTGGTTGTGCGACTCCAGCTTGAACGTGACCGCGTAGCCCTGGCCGATGTCGACCACGCCCGCGTTCTGCCCGATGCCGGCCAGCAGCGCCCGGCTCGGCGGCGCCTTCTCGGCGAACTGGCGCAGGTGCGCGCGCGAGGACTTGTAGGAGCAGTGCTCGCTCCACATCACCGAGTAGATCGCCAGCTCGGCGTCGGTGGGGCGGCGGCCGAGCAGCCCGGTGATCGCCGCGTACTCCTCGTCCGTCAGGCCGAGCTCGGCGTGCGGCTGCGGCCGGCCCGGGCTCGCGGCGGCCGCCGCGACGGTGTCTGTGCTGTCCGCTCGCCTCGGGGGCGCCTCGAGTTCCTCCGGCTCGATCACGCGGTAACCAGCGCGCGCACGGCGGAGGTGAAGAACCCCAGGCCGTCCTCGCCCGGCCCGGTGAGCGCGTCGATGGCGTGCTCGGGGTGCGGCATGAGCCCGGCGACGTTGCCGTCGTCGCTGCAGACCCCGGCGATGCCGGCCGCGGAGCCGTTCGGGCTCGCGCCGACGTAGCGGGCCAGGACCCGGCCGGAGGCCTCCAGCGCGGACAGGGTGGCCGGGTCGGCGACGTAGGCGCCCTCGCCGCTCTTCAGCACCAGGGTCAGCTCCTGGCCGGGCACGTAGTCACGGGTCCAGGGCGTGCGGGCGTTCTCGACCCGGACCCGGACCTCGCGGCTGATGAAGCGCAGCCCGCTGTTGCGCGTCAGCGCCCCGGGCAGCAGGTGCGCCTCGCACAGAATCTGGAAGCCGTTGCAGATGCCGAGCACCGGCAGCCCGGCCCGGGCCGCGGGCACGAGCTCCGCCATCACCGGCGCGAACCGGGCGATCGCGCCGCAGCGCAGGTAGTCGCCGTAGGAGAAACCCCCGGGCAGCACGACCGCGTCGACACCGCGCAGCGCGCGCTCCCCGTGCCAGAGCGCGACCACCGTCCCGCCCGCCCGCCGGACGGCCCGGGCCGCGTCCTGGTCGTCGAGAGACCCGGGAAACGTGATGACCCCGACGCGGGCGGTCATGAGCGTCCTCGTGCTGCCGCCATGCTGGCAGGCTACCGGCTCGCGGCCACCGCCTCAGCCCGCGTCGCGCAGCGGGATCGTCTCGAGCCGCGCGAGAGGCGCGTCGCTGCGCAGCGCGATCCGCTTCTGCAGGGAGACGACGGTCCCGCTGCCGGGCCGGCTGCGCAGCGTGACGTCGTCCACGCAGGCGCGCATGATGGCCAGGCCCCGCCCGGACTCGGGCAGCTCGGCCAGGATCCGCGCCTCGGCTCGGCGCCTGCCCCGGGACAGGCGGTTGCGCATGGCCGACGAGGCCGGCGGCGCGGGGAAGGTCCACTGGGTGGGCGGCCTGCGGCGTCGAAGCCGGACGTTACGCACCGCTTCCCCGTTGACTGGCAGCATCCCGGGATCGAAGCCGCGGCCGTTGTCCACCACCTCGACCATGCAGTGATGCCGGCCGACCTCGGCGGTGACCTCGTACCAGAACCCCGGGCCGCTGTGCCGCAGGACGTTGGTGCAGGCCTCGGTCACGGCCAGGAGCAAGTCGGCCACGCACTCGGGGTCGACCCCGAGCCGGTCCAGGGTCTCGCCCAGCACCCGGCGGACGACGGGGACGCTGATGGTCTCGCGCGGGAACACCAGGCAGAACCGAACGTCTACGGTCGGCTCCTCGGCGACTGTCACCCGCGTGCGCATCCGCTCCAATGCTCCCCGGTTCCACAGGTCATACAGACCACATTGTGAAGGGTTTCCCGTGTCGGGCCGCGGTAACCATGAACTTGGGCGATCTCTGGACGAACAGTGCCGTTCTCCGCTGTTAACGTGCAGGTCGCCCCGCTGGTTCAGGCCGGCCGCACCGAGAAATCCTCGATCACCGGGTTGGCCAGCAGCTCACCAGCCAGCTCAGCCACGACAGCCACGGCCGCCTCGTCGGCCTCACCGGGCCCACCGGTCTCGTCGGCCGGCCCGTCGAGCTCCACCTCGAACCTTTTGCCCTGGCGAACCCCGACCACCTGGCCGAAGCCCAGGCGATGGCAGGCGCTGGCGATGGCCTCGCCCTGCGGGTCGTGGATCTCCGGCTTGAGCATCACCTCGACGACGACTCTGGCCACGAGTGGCAGCGTACGCCAGCCGGCGGCCGGGTTAGATCTGCGTGCCCGGGCAGGGCAGGGGGGCGCAGGCATGCCGTGATGTCTGTCACGATGGATTTGTATCGGGCTCGGACTGCTTGACCCCCGGCGACCGCCGCCGGGTACTGTCACAGCGGGACGCCGACACAGCAACACGAGCCGGTCAGCGTGCCCCGGGGACCGGCCCCGAGCAAACGCAAGGAGTGGCATGGCCGTCAAAGACGCCGGACGAGCTGCTTCAGCTGATTCCCCCCGCGACAGCGGGCAACCGGGGTCAGCGGAATTCATTCAGCTCCTGACCCCCGAGGGCGAGCGGGTCGAACATCCCGACTACCCGCTCGAGATCTCTCCCGAGGAGGTTCAGGCGCTGTACCGGGACCTCGTGCTGGTCCGCCGGATCGACTTCGAGGCGATCGCCCTGCAGCGCCAGGGCGAGCTGGGCATCTGGGCTTCGCTGCTCGGCCAGGAGGCCGCGCAGGTGGGCTCGGGCCGCGCCCTCGAACCCCGGGACATGGCCTTCCCCAGCTACCGCGAGCACGGCGTGGCCTGGTGTCGTGGCCTCGACCCGGCCAAGCTGCTCGAGCTGTTCCGCGGCGTCAGCCACGGCGGCTGGGACCCCAAGGCGCACAACTTCCACCTGTACACGATCGTGATCGGCAGCCAGGCGCTGCACGCCACGGGCTACGCCATGGGCATCCAGCGGGACGGCGCCGTGGGCGAGAACGGCGAGGCCGTGATCGTCTACTTCGGCGACGGCGCGACCAGCCAGGGCGACGTGAACGAGGCGTTCATCTGGGCCTCGGTCACCAACGCACCGATCGTCTTTTTCTGCCAGAACAACCAGTGGGCGATCTCCGAGCCGCTCGAGCGGCAGAGCCGGGTGCCGCTGTACATGCGGGCCCAGGGCTTCGGGTTCCCCGGAGTCCGGGTCGACGGCAACGACGTGCTGGCCTGCCTGGCGGTGACCAGGAAGGCCATGCAGGCCGCCAGGGAGGGCCAGGGCCCGACGATGATCGAGGCCTTCACCTACCGGATGGGCGCCCACACCACGACCGACGACCCAACCAGGTACCGGCTGGCCGCCGAGCTGGAGACGTGGAAGCTGAAGGACCCGATCGAGCGGGTCAAGGCGTACCTGGTCCGGTCCGAGCTGGCGGACGAGGCGTTCTTCGCCGCGGTCGAGGCCGAGGCGGCCGAGGTCGGCGCGCGGACCAGGAAGTCCTGCCTGGAGATGCCCGACCCGCGCCCGCTGTCGATGTT
>JASIJN010000132.1 GCA_030050125.1 Streptosporangiaceae bacterium
CCTTGAGCGTCGCGCTCACCACCCGCAGCCGCGGGCAGCCGGCCAGGAACGCCTCGTCGACCCGGTCGGCCATGCACACGATCAGGCCGCTCGCGCCGGCGGCCAGCTCCGCGACGTGCTGCCTGGGCCACACGCCGGAGTCGGGCAGTACCGGGTCGCAGAATCCGGACAGGTACTCGGCAACCTCGGGGTGCACCCAGTGGGTGACGACGACCCGGTCCACGTCCGGGAGTCTACGATGACGGCCGTGTCGCAACCTGGACAGGTCACGGTGACCTTCGCCGGCTCCGGCGACGCGTTCGGCAGCGGCGGCCGGTTCCAGGCCTGCATCCACCTGCGGGGACCGGGCGGCGCGCCCCCGGTGCTGCTGGACTGCGGCGCCACCTCGCTGCCCGCGCTGCGGCGATGCGGCCTGGACCCCGCCGAGGTGGCCGGGGTCTTCGTCTCGCACCTGCACGCGGACCACGTCGGCGGAATCCCGTTTTTCATCTTGAACGCCCAGTTTGCCCGCCGGACAAGCCCGTTGAAGATAATCGGGCCCCCCGGCACCGGCCGGCGGCTGGCCGAGCTCATGGAGGCCATGTTCCCCGGCTCCGCCGCCGTGTCGCGCCGGTTCACCGTGGACGTCGAGGAACTGCGGCCCGGGGCGAGCGCCGAGGTCGCCGGCGTGGCGGCCACCGCGTTCGAGGCCGACCACCCGAGCGGGCCCGGGCCTTCCCTGGCGCTGCGGCTGACCCTGGCCGGCCGGGTGATCGGGTACACCGGCGACACGGCCTGGACCGACGCGCTGACCGAGGTGGCGGCGGGGGCGGACCTGCTGATCGCCGAGGCCTACTACCGGTCCAAGCCAATCCCCTACCACCTCAGGCACGACGACCTGGTCGAGCACCGGGGTGAGCTGGCCAGCCGCCGCATCGTGCTCACCCACATGTCCGACGACGTGCTCGACCACCTGGACGAGGTCGGCTTCGAGACCGCCCGCGACGGGCTGGTGCTGCGGGTCTGACCCCGGTCAGTAACCCCGGGCCGAGGCCCAGGCCGGGGGCTGGCGGGTCAGCCACTGCCAGAGGTTGCGCCGGCGCGGGCCCGCCACGATGCTGCCGCTGCGGACCTGGCCGGAGACCTCGATGCGCAGGGTGACCGGCACGTCCTGGCCCCAGGGAGCGCGGATCTTGACGCTGCCGCTGCGCACGCCCACCTCGTCGGTGTCCACCGCGACCCCCGGCTTGGTGATCAGCCTCAGGTGCCCGCTGTGCACCTCGGCGTCGATCCGGAGCGTGGGCTGGGTGATCACCGCCTCGGTGAGGTCCAGCTTGACCCCGCCGCTGGCGACCTTGACCTCGATCCGGCGGGGGACCGCCCACCGGCCCTCGCGGGTGGTGTGCCCGCTGCCGCAGTCGATCCGCACCACGTCCTTGGCCGGCGCGACCGCCACGCCGGCCGGCGTGGCGGTCGCGGGCAGGTCGGTGGTCAGCGCGGCCAGCTCGGCGTAGGTGCGGGCGGTCAGCGCCGCCTCGAGCCGCTCGTCGAGTTCCTCGGCGGTCAGCCTGCCGTCGCCCGCGGCCACCCGCAGGATCTCGACGACCCGGTCCCGGTCCTGGTGGGACGCCCGGAGCTGGCCGGGCGCCGGCTGGTCGCCCCGTGCTTCCAGGTCGCCGGAGGCCGGCGGCTCGCTGCCCGTCATCCCAACACTCTAAGGCCGCGATTGCCCCGCCGGCAGCCGGTGTGATCCCAGACGTATCCGCGTCAACCGGTGGCAGCCCGGCCCGTGGCCTGATATGCACGCGATGTGGCGGCGAACTCTGGGATCGGCGGAGGCGCCGCCGGCCCGTGGTACCGAGTCCAGGCGATCATGGCCGGCGGCCGGGGCGGCAGCGCCGAACAGGACTACGCCTCGGTGCTGCCGGCGGTGCTCAACGCGGCGATGTACCGGCGGCCGTTCGTGGCCGGCTGGCTGTCTCGCGGCGGCGGGGCCCCGCTCGAGCTGATCACCAACGCCGGGCCGCTGCCCGATCCGGGCCTGCCCGACCCGCACCGGATGAGCCAGCCGCACGTGGCCAGCCTGCAGGACCGGCCGTACCCGCGAGCCGAGCCCGACGACCCGTCGGCGCCGCTCGAGCCGAGCCGCGTGATCACCCCCGGCCGCGCCCTCGAGCCGGCCGGGGTGGTGGACGTCGGCGGCCTGTTCGAGCCCAAGGAGCTGCTGTTCCCGTGGGGGGCGCGGGGCGTGCCGATGTCCGGCGGCCTGCTGGCCGACCTGGACCGCCTGGTCTGGGCGCCCTGCCCGGGCCGCCAGGCCCCGCCGCTGGGCTGGGACCCGGCCCAGCCGTCCTGGGACCTGCCCGTGGTGTACCAGGGCCGGGCCGCGTCCTACGGGCCGCAGGGGCGGCGCAGCGGCGACGACCAGGACCAGCGGCACCCCACGCTGTTCGAGTCGGCGCTGGTGACGCTGATGGCCCGGTCGTTCGGCTGGCTGGTGGTGGCCGAGCCGTCGGCTCACATCGACACCGAGATCGCCGAGCTGCGCACCCAGCTGAACGTGCTGCGGCGCTACGACGAGGAGCGCTCCCGGTACGACATCGGCCGGGCCGAGCGCCGCCTGGCCGAGCTGGACGCGTTCCGCGAGGCGGGCCTGTGGAACGTCCGGGTCCTGGTCGGGGCGGCCACGGAGCAGGAACTGCGGCTGATCGCCCCGATGCTGGTCGGCTCCATCGACCTCGCCGCCCACCCGTACCGGCTGCGCAGCGCCGAGGACCCCCGCGACCTGGCCGACGCCCTCGCGGCCAGGCTCGCCGATCCGGTCGACGGCGCGCAGGTGCCGTTCGCCGCCACGGCGGGCGCCCTGGTCGCGCTCACCGGCCTGCCCCGGGGCGAGGTGCCGGGGGTGCGGGTGCTGGAGCCGGGCGTCTTCGACGTGACCAGCGAGACCATGAGCGAGATCCAGGGCGAGACCAGGATCAGGGCCGGCACCGAGATCGCCGCGGAGCCGGCCGACGGCACCGGGCCCCGGCCGTCCGCGGCCGGCGTTCAGGCCATCGAGCTGGGCGCGATCCTGGACGGCCAGGAGCGGAGAGTCGGCGCGTTCAGGGTCCCGCTCGCCACCTTGAACCGGCACACCTTCGTCACCGGAGCCACGGGCTCGGGCAAGTCGCAGACGGTCCGGCACCTGCTGGAGCAGCTGGCCGGGGCCGGGGTGCCGTGGCTGGCCATCGAGCCGGTCAAGTCCGAGTACGCGGCCATGGCCGGCCGGATCGCCGGGACCGGCCAGGTGACCGTGATCAACCCGTCCGACCCGGCGGCGGTGCCGCTGTCGGTGAACCCGCTGCAGCCCGAGCCCGGCTACCCGGTGCAGGCCCACATCGACATGGTGCGCGCGCTGTTCCTGGCCGCCTTCGACGCCAGGGAGCCGTTCCCGCAGATCATCTCGCAGGCGCTGCAGCGCGCCTACGAGGATTGCGGCTGGGATCCGGTGACCGGGGCGGGCCGGCCGGGCGCGCCCGCGGCTCCGGCCGTGCCCACCATCGCCCAGCTGCAGCGGGCGGCGCTCGAGGTGATCGAGGACGTCGGCTACGGGCGGGAGCTGCGGGCCGACGTCCGGGGGTTCGTCGACGTGCGGCTGCGGTCGCTGCGCACCGGCTCGGCCGGCCGGTTCTTCGAGGGCGGGCACCCGGCCGACGTCGCCGAACTGCTGCGCCGCAACGTGGTGCTGGCCATCGAGGACGTCGCCAACGACGAGGACAAGGCGTTCCTGATCGGGACGCTGATCATCAGGCTGGTCGAGCACCTGCGGCTGCGCGCCCGCGAGGCGCCGGTCGACGGGCTCGCCCACGTGATCGTGATCGAGGAGGCGCACCGGCTGCTGCGGGCCAGCCGCGAGGGGGCCAGCGCCCACGCGGTCGAGCTGTTCGCCAGCCTGCTGGCGGAGATCCGCGCCTACGGTGAGGGGATCATCGTGGTCGAGCAGATCCCGGCCAAGCTGGTCCCCGACGTGGTCAAGAACACCGCGCTCAAGGTGCTGCACCGGCTGCCCGCGCAGGACGACCGGCAGGTCGTCGGCGCGGCCATGAACCTGGACGACGACCAGTCGCGGCAGGTGGTCTCGCTGCGGCCCGGGGTCGCCGCGGTGTTCGCCGACGGGATGGACCGGCCGCTGCGGATCCGGGTCCCGTACGGCGGCGCCCGCGAGCGGCTGGCGCCGCCGGCCGACCGCTCGGTCCCGGTGCACGGCCGGCGCTCGGCT
>JASIJN010000133.1 GCA_030050125.1 Streptosporangiaceae bacterium
GCCCACCCTGGACCGGTCCGGGCTCGGCGCCGCGTCCGGCGTCGCGCGGGGCGCCTACGTCCTGGCCGAGGCCGGCGGCGGCCGGCCCGACGTGATCCTGCTCGCCACCGGCTCCGAGGTGCACCTGGCCATGGAGGCCCGCGACGAGCTCGAGGCGGGCGGGATCCGCGCGCGGGTGGTGAGCATGACCTGCTGGGAGCTGTTCGACCGGCAGCCCGAGGAGTACCGCCGCCGGGTGCTGCCGCCCGAGGTGACCGCGCGGGTCGCGGTCGAGCAGGCTTCGACGCTCGGCTGGGACCGGTACGTGGGCCCGGGCGGCAGGGTCATCGGCATGCACACGTTCGGCGCGTCCGCGCCGCTGAAGCAGGTGCTCACGAAGTTCGGGTTCACGCCGGAGCGGGTGGCCGAGGCCGCCCGCGAGGCCCTCGCGGCCACGAGAAAGGATGGGTCCTAGGGGTTGACCGCACCCGAGGACCCGACTGGAGGACGGACCGATGCCGACCACTCCGCTTCGCCAGCGCCCGGCCTGGAAGGCGCTGGAGCAGCACCACGACGAGATCGCCGGACGCCACCTGCGTGACCTGTTCGCCGAGGACCCGGGCCGCGGCGATCGGCTGACCGCCGAGGGGGCGGGCCTCTACCTCGACTACTCCAAGAACCGGGTCACCGACGAGACGATGCGGCTGCTGCTCCAGCTGGCCGAGGAGTGCGGCGTGCCGCAGCGACGGGACGCGATGTTCCGCGGGGACAAGATCAACGTCTCCGAGAACCGCTCCGTGCTGCACGTGGCCCTGAGGATGCCGCAGACGGCCACGCTGGTGGTCGACGGGACCGACGTGGTGGCGCAGGTGCACCAGGTTCTGCGGCAGATGACCAGGTTTGCCGAGTCGGTGCGTTCAGGAGAATGGCAGGGGTTTACCGGAAAGCCGATCAGGAACGTCATCAACGTAGGGATCGGCGGCTCCGACCTCGGCCCGGTCATGGCGTACGAGGCGCTGCGCCACTACACCCGGCGGGACATGACGTTCCGGTTCGTGTCCAACGTGGACTCGACCGACTTCGTCGAGGCGACCCGGGACCTGTTCGCCGACGAGACGCTGTTCATCATCTCGTCCAAGACGTTCGGGACGCTGGAGACGCTGACCAACGCCCAGTCCGCGCGCGACTGGGTGGTCGGCCAGCTGGGCTCCGAGGACGCGGTGGCCCGGCACTTCGTCGCGGTGTCCACCAACGCCGAGCGCGTCGCCGCATTCGGCATCGACACCGCGAACATGTTCGGCTTCTGGGACTGGGTCGGCGGCCGGTACTCGATGGACTCCGCGATCGGCCTGTCCACGATGATCGCCATCGGGCCGCAGAACTTCGACGAGCTGCTGGCCGGGTTCCATGAGATGGACGAGCACTTCCGCACCGCGCCGCTGGATCGCAACCTGCCGGTGCTCATGGGGCTGCTCGCGGTCTGGTACGCCGACTTCTTCGGGGCACAGACCTACGGCGTCATGCCGTACGAGCAGTACCTGAAGCGGTTCCCTGCCTACCTGCAGCAGCTCACGATGGAGTCGAACGGCAAGCACGTCACCCTGGAGGGCGCCCACGTCGACTACGACACCGGCGCGGTGTTCTGGGGCGAGCCGGGCACCAACGGCCAGCACAGTTTTTACCAGCTCATCCACCAGGGCACCCGGCTGATCCCGCTCGACCTGATCGGCTTCGGCCAGACCCTCAACCCGCTGCGCGACCATCACGACATCCTGTCGTCCAACGTGTTCGCGCAGGCTCAGGCGCTGGCGTTCGGCAAGACCCTGGAGCAGGTCCAGGCCGAGGGCACCCCGCCGGAGGTGGCGCCGCACCGGGTCATGGAGGGGAACCGCCCGACCAACGTGCTGCTGGCCGAGAAGCTGACCCCGCATCTGCTCGGCGTCCTGGTCGCGCTGTACGAGCACAGCGTCTTCACCCAGGGAACGATCTGGGACATCGACTCCTTCGACCAGTGGGGCGTCGAGCTGGGCAAGGTGCTGGCGGTGGCGATCATCCCCGAGCTCACCAGCCAGGCCGAGCCCGAGCTGAAGCACGACTCGTCCACCAACGCCCTGATCCGCCGTTACCGGAGCCTGAAGGGCTAGGCGCCGGGCCCGCCGGGCCCGGGCCTCAGCTGACCAGCAGGGCGATCGCGATGTACTGGCACGTCGCGGCGGCGCAGACGTAGGCGTGGAAGACCTCGTGGTAGCCGAAGACCGACGGGACCGGGTCGGGCCAGCGCCGGTGGTAGGAGATCGCCCCGGCCGTGTACAGCAGGCCGCCCGCCAGCATCAGCGCGCCCGGCGCGGGCCCGGCGCGGATCCACACCTCGGGCAGCGCCAGCCCGGCCAGCCAGCCCAGGGCCAGGAACATCCCGCCGATCAGGCGTTCCGGCCCGGTCATCCAGGTCATGTGGATCGCGGCCGCGGTCAGCGTGAGCGTCCAGATCACGATGAGGCAGACCAGGCCCACCTCGCCCCGCATCACCAGCAGGAACGCGGGGGTGGCCGTGCCCGCGATCAGGAAGAAGATCATCGCATGGTCCAGCCGCTGCAGCCGCCGCCGCCACGCGTCGGTCCAGTTGCCCCGGTGGTAGAGCGCGCTCATCCCGAACAGCGCGCTGACGCTGGCCGCGTAGATGGCCGTGGCGGTGATCTGAGCCGCGCCGTGCGCCCGGACCAGCAGCAGCGTGCCGAGCACCAGCGACGCCTCGAACCACAGCAGGTGCAGCCAGCCGCGCAGCACCGGCTTGGTGTAGTAGACCCCGCGGCGGGCGTCATAGAGCGCGCCGGCCCGGGGCGCGCCCGGGTGTCCTGCCCTGGACTCGGCCACCGTTGACCACCGCCTCGCTGCCGGGGCCGGCGGGCCGGCCGTCAGGTCATCATGTGATTCGCTACCCAGTGTCCCCTATGCGGGGCGCTGATCAGGCCATATACCCCCCGCATCCCTCCCGTATACCCCCGGCGGCGGGGTCGCTGGACCGTCCCGTTGACGACCGTCGCATGATGTGTCATGAATGGGTCCACGGTGTGGAGGGACGGGGCGACATGAGTCAGCCGGTGAATCACCGGGCGGGTCCGCACGAAGACGACACGACGAGCCCGCGGGCCACGGCGCCGGCGGCGGCCAGGCACCAGGAGCGGATGCGGGTCGCCTGGGCCGACACCGACGCCAGCGGCCGGATTCACTTCACCGCCGCGTTCCGCTGGGCGGAGGTGGCCGAGCACGCGCTGCTGCGCCGGCTGGGCCTGATCCCGCCGGGCAACGCCGAAGGGTTCCCCCGGCGCCACGTCGAGGCCTCCTACCACCGGCCGATGCACTTCGCCGACGAGTTCGACCTGGTCCTCGCGGCCGAGAGGGTGGGCCGGACGTCGGTTACGTACGCCTGGCAGGCGATCCGCGACGGCCAGGTCTGCGTGGAGGGCCGGACGGTCACCGTGCACGTGGACGGCGACGGCACCCCGGCGCCGCTCCCCCAGGCGCTGCGGCGGCTGGCCGTCTAGCGGCTCGGCCGGGTCAGGCCAGCACCGACCCGCCGGCCACGTCGAACACCACGCCGCTGATCCAGCCGGCGTCGTCCGAGGCGAGGTACAGGGCCGCGCGGGCCACGTCCTCGGGGGTGCCCAGGCGCCGGATAGGGTGCATGCCCACCAGCGCATCCTGCTGGGCTTGCGGGATCTGCTGCCTGTTGCGCTCGGTGAGGATCGTCTCCGGCGCGATGCAGTTCGCCCGCACCCCGTACGGCCCGGCCTGCGCGGCCAGGTCCTGGGTGAGCAGCTGGATGCCGGCCTTGGCCGCGGAGTACGGGACCGGCGAGGCTGGGCTGGGCCGGCGCGCCGCGGC
>JASIJN010000134.1 GCA_030050125.1 Streptosporangiaceae bacterium
GGCTTGGCCGAGGGCGATGATGTGGGCGCGGAACTACTGCTACCACTGCCGCAGGCGGCCATTCCCCCGCCGAGGGCACAGGTCAGCAGAATCAAAGAAACCAACCTTCGAGTCTTCACCCAGACATTCTCCAGCTTCTGTCACCAATGAGGGAGCCGAGAGATGACGCATGCGTCAGGATCGCCCGGGCGGCGGGCGGCGCGAGACCGACGTCCTGCCAAAGCAACCCAAATGCCCCTTAGCCGTTTCCGCAGGCTGGCGGAGGGTTATGGCCACCGACGTGTTCGCGTTGCATGCCCAGGGCCGGACCAGGGTCATCTACGAGACCAGGCCGCTCGACTCGGTCAACGCGTCCATCGATGACGTCCTGAAGGGCAAGGCCAGGGCGCGCCTGGTCCTCACCCCGTGACCGGCCGCCGTCAGCCCGGGGTGAGCGAGGCGGCGTGATCGGGGACGTAGGTCTGCATGTCCCGCGGCACCCGCACGTAGCCCCGGGCTGGCGGGCGGGGCGGCAGCCGCAGCGGCGCCTGCTGCACGTCGTGGTAGGGAATGGTGGACAGCAGGTGCGAGATCATGTTGATCCTGGCTCGCCGCTTGTCCTCGCTCTCCACCACGTACCACGGCGCCTCGGGGATGTCGGTGTGCACGAACATCTCGTCCTTGGCCCGGGAGTAGTCTTCCCAGCGCGTTATCGACTCCAGGTCCATGGGGGAGAGCTTCCACCGCCGCATCGGGTCGTCCAGCCGCGCCTGGAACCGGCGCTGCTGCTCCTCGTCGCTCACCGAGAACCAGTACTTCCGCAGCAGGATGCCGTCTTCGACCAGCAGCCGCTCGAAGATCGGGCACTGATGCAAGAACCGGTGATATTCCTCTTTCGTGCAAAAGCCCATGACATGCTCCACGCCGGCCCGGTTGTACCAGCTTCGGTCGAACAGCACCACCTGGCCCGCGGTCGGCAAATGGCCGGCATAGCGCTGGAAATACCACTGGGCACTCTCGCGCTCGGTCGGCGCCGGGAGCGCGGCGATCTGGACGACGCGGGGGTTCAGGTACTGGGTGACCCGCTTGATCGTGCCGCCCTTGCCGGCCGCGTCGCGACCCTCGAAGATCACCACGATCCGGGCCCGCTCGGCCCGCACCCACTCCTGCACCTTCATCAGCTCGGCCTGCAGCCGGACGAGTTCCTTCTCGTAGAGCTTGCGCGGCAGCTTCTGCGCGACAGCCCGACTCGGGGTCGCCTCGCCCTTTCCGCCTTTGCCCGCCACTGCCGCACCTCCCGCTGCCGCCCTGTGTCCATACTCGCACCGGGCCGCAGGCCGGCCGCGCGGTCACGGGCCGGCCCGGGTTCTAGCTGCTGGCGGGGCGGGCCGGGGTCAGGCCGGTCATCTCCTCGCTGAGCTGCCACAGCCGCCGCGCCGCGGCGTCGTCGCGGGCGGCCGCCGAGGGTTCGCGCCGCCGCCGCTTGACGTAGTAGCCGCCGGTCGCGGTGCTCACCTCCGGCGAGGTGGCCAGGTACACGATGGTGTCGGCGCCGCGCTGCGGCGACAGCAGGAACGGGCGGGCGAGCGTCAGGCCCAGACGCAGCGGGAGCCTGGCCTCGCGCCCGAACCCGGTGCGCACCACGCCCGGGTGCGCGCAGTTCGCGGTGGCGCCTGTGCCGTCGAGCCTGCGGGCGAGCTCGCGCGTGAACAGGATGTTCGCGAGCTTGCTGTTGGCGTAGGCGCGCCAGCTGTTCCAGCCGCGCTCCAGCTGCGGGTCGTCGAGATCCAGCCGGGCCGCGGTGTGCGCGTCGGAGGTGACGGTGACGACCCGCGCCGGGGCCGCGGTGAGCTTGCCGAGCAGCAGGTTGGTCAGCAGGAACGGCGCGAGGTGGTTGACCGCGAAGACCTCGTCGAAGCCGTCGGCCGTGGTCCGGTGCTGGCCGGCCACCAGGCCCGCGTTGTTGATCAGCACGTCGATGCGCTCCAGCCCCTCGAGGCGGCCGGCGAGTTCCCGCACCTGTGCCATCGAGGTGAAGTCGGCGATCTCCCACCGGGCAGGCACCGGCCCGCCCAGTGCCGATGCCGTCGCCTCGGCCCGGGCCCAGTCGCGCCCGATCAGGACCACCTGCGCGCCCAGCCCGGCCAGCGCGGTGGCCGCCGCCTTGCCGATTCCCGACGTCGCCCCGGTCACCACGCAGACTTTGCCGTTCATGGCGGCATGCTAGCCCTGGCCGGCCGCGGTGGTCAGGCGAAGACATCCGGCGGCGGCACCGGCGAGGGCTCGGCGTCCGCGTCCGTGATCGGCCTGGACCCGGCCACGAACCGGTCGAGCGCGTCGCCTTCGAGGAGCCGGGACGGGAACGGATCGGCCGCGACGCGCCTGGTCAGCGCCGCGACGGGGAGCGGCCCGGCGCCCGCCGCCACGATCAGGTTGCCGAACCTGCGGCCACGCAGCACGGCCGGCTCAGCGATCAGGCAGGCGTGCCGGAAGACCGAGCGCACGGCAGCCACCCGGCGCCTGGCGTGGGCCAGCGGCGGGCCGTCGGCGATGTTGGCGGCGTAGATGCCGGACGCGGCCAGGGCCCGGGCCGCGGCGGCGGTGAACTCCGCCGAGGTCAGGTGGGCGGGGGTCTGCGCCGCGGCGAAGGCGTCGGTGACCAGGACGTCGAACGACCCGGGCGCGACCACCTCCACCACGGCGCG
>JASIJN010000002.1 GCA_030050125.1 Streptosporangiaceae bacterium
TGGGCGATCGTGAGCTACCTGATCGGGGGCATGGTGCTGTACGGCGGCATCGGCTGGCTGGCGGGTCGCTGGACGAACATCCCGTTGCTGTTCCCGATCGGGCTGCTGCTCGGCATCGGGCTCTCGCTCGCACTGATCATCTTCCGCTTTGCCAGGCAGCTCTGACGGCTCGGCGCAGGGCACCGCGCGGGGAAGCACCAAGTCACGGAGCAGGCAATGAGTGACGCCCACCTGATGACCACGGCCAGCGGATGCCACATCTTCACCGGATGCGGCTACCCGGCGCCGTCCTATCAGACCGACTTCGTGTTCAGGCCGATCTTCACGATCGGGTCCTTCCAGTTCACCAAGCCGCTGCTGCTCGAGATCATCGCCATAGCGTGCGTGCTGGGGTTCTTCTACGCCGCCTTCCGCAAGCCCACGCGGGTGCCGCGCCGCTGGTGGGGAGCGCAGAACCTCGGCGAGCTGGGCGTCCTGGCCGTCCGGGAGCAGATCCTGCGGCCCCAGCTCGGCAGCAAGGGCGACCGCTACCTGCCGTTCCTGGTGTCGCTGTTCTTCTTCATCTGGCTGGCGAACCTGTTCGAGCTGATCCCCGTGCTGCAGTTCCCGATCATGTCCCGGTACGCGTTCCCGGTCATCTTGACGCTGGTCGTCTGGGTGACCTACATCACGATCGGCATGCGGCACCAGGGTCCGGTCGGCTACTTCAAGAACATGGCGGTTCCGCACGGAGCGCCGTGGTGGATCCTGCCGCTGCTGAGCCCGATCGAGCTGTTCTCCAACATCCTGGTGCGCCCGTTCACGCTGTCGATCCGGCTGTTCGCGAACATGCTGGCGGGGCACCTGCTGCTGGTGGTGTTCTCGCTGGGCGCCTGGTACCTGTTCAGCCTGTCCATCGGACTGCTGTTCGCGGCGACCTCGCTCGTCGTGTTCCTGCTGGTCTTCGGGCTCGAGGTGCTGATCACGCTGCTGCAGGCGTTTATCTTCACCACGCTGACCGCCTTCTACATAGCGGACGCGCTGGAGCCGGCCCACTAACCCGACGTACGTCACCGGCGGGGACGGCCCGCCGGCCGAAGAAAAGGAAACGACACATGCACGTGCTGGTGCATCACCTGCTGGCTGCGGGAGCGCCGGGCACCTCCGGTAACCCCTACACGATCCATATCCTCAACGTCGCGGCGCTGACCTACGGCCTCGCGGCGATCGGCCCGGGCATCGGCATCGGCCTGGTCTTCGGTCACGCGATCGAGGCGATGGCGCGGCAGCCCGAGGCGTCTGGCCGGATCACCACCTTCATGTGGATCGGCTTCGCGCTGACCGAGGCGCTCGCGCTGATCGGCATCGCGGTGCCGTACTTCCAGAAATAGCTGCCCGCGCGGGGAAGGTAACCGCCCATGTTGGACCTGGCACAGACCGGCGGATCGGCGAACCCGCTGGTCCCTAACCTGACCGAGCTCATCTTCGGCTTCATCGGCTTCTTCGTCATCTTCGGCATCCTGGCCAAGATCCTCCTGCCGCGCATGCAGAGGATGCTCGAGGAACGGTCCGACGCGATCGAGGGTGGACTCAAGCGGGCCGAAGAGGCCCAGACCGAGGCAAACCAGCTGCTCGAGCAGTACCGGGCCCAGCTGAGCGAGGCCCGGCACGAGGCCGCGCGGCTGCGCGAGGAGGCCAAGGAGCAGGGCGCCCAGATCAAGGCCGAGCTCCGCGAGGAGGGCGAGGCCGAGAAGCAGCGGCTGGTCGAGTCGGCCCGGGCGCAGATCGCGGCCGACCGGCAGCAGGCGCTGATCTCGCTGCGCGCCGAGGTCGGGGCGCTGTCCACCGAGCTGGCCAGCCGGATCGTCGGCGAGTCGCTGGAGGATGACGCCCGGCAGCGGCGGACCGTGGACCGGTTCCTGGCCCAGCTCGAGGCGCAGTCGGCCAGCGCCGCCGAGGCCTCCCGGTGAGAGGCAGCAGCCGGGCGTCGCTCGCCCTGGCCAAGGACCGGCTCGCCGAGATCCTGGCCGGCGATGCCGACCCCGGCCAGCTGGGCGACGAGATGTTCGCGGTCACCGGGCTGCTGGACTCGCAGGCGGGGCTGCGCCGGACGCTGGGCGACCCGACCCGGGAGGCCCGGGCCAAGGTGGGCCTGGTCCGTCGGCTGCTCGGCGGGCGGATCGGCGCCCCGGCCCTGGACCTGGTGTCTGCGCTGGTGAGCGAGCGCTGGTCCGAGCCGGCCGACCTGGTCGACGCGTCCGAGCAGCTTGCCGTGCTGGCGATCGTCGAGGTGGCCGACCGCGAGGGCACCCTCGACGACGTGGAAGACGAATTGTTCCGGTTCGGCCGGGTGGTGAACGCCGAGCCGGAGCTGCGGGCCGCGCTGTCGAACCCGTTCTTCCCGGCCCAGCGCAAGCGGGACCTGCTGGGCGCGCTGCTCGGCGGCAAGGTCACCGGGCCGACGATGCGGCTGGTCACCCAGGCGGCGGTGCAGTCCAGGGGTCGTACCCTGGATGCAAGCCTGGATGAGTTCGCCCGCCTGGCCGCCGAGCGCCGGGAACGCCTGGTGGCCGAGGTGCACGTCGCGATCGCGCTCACCGCCGAGCAGCGGCGCAGGCTCGGGGCGGCCCTGGCCGCCGCCTACGGCCACGACGTACACCTGAACGTCGTGCTCGACCCCCAGGTGATCGGCGGCATGTCGGTCCAGATCGCGGGCGAGATCATCGACGGCAGCGTGGCGAGCCGGCTCGCCGAGCTACGGCGCAGGCTCGCGGCCTAGCGCGATCGGGACCAGCGAGAGATCCGGAAGAGAGAGACGCGAGGACAATGGCGGAGCTGACAATCCGGCCCGAGGAGATCCGGGACGCGCTGAGGCAGTTCGTCGAGACGTACGAGCCCGAGGCCGCGGCCAAGGAGGAGATCGGCGTCGTCGCCGAGGCGGGTGACGGTATCGCCCACGTCGAGGGGCTGCCCTCGACGATGGCCAACGAGCTGCTGGTGTTCGAGGACGGCACCCGCGGCCTGGCCCTGAACCTCGACGTGCGTGACGTCGGCGTGGTCATCCTGGGCGAGTTCAGCAAGATCGACGAGGGCCAGCGGGTGCGGCGCACCGGCGAGGTGCTCTCGGTCCCGGTCGGCGATGGCTTTCTGGGCCGGGTCGTGGACCCGCTCGGCAGCCCGCTGGACGGCAAGGGCCCGGTGGAGGGCACCGAGCTGCGCGCGCTCGAGCTGCAGGCACCGTCGGTGGTGCAGCGCCAGAAGGTGCACGAACCGCTGCAGACCGGGATCAAGGCCATCGACGCGATCACCCCGATCGGGCGCGGGCAGCGCGAGCTGATCATCGGTGACCGGCAGACCGGCAAGACCGCGATCGCCATCGACACGATCATCAACCAGAAGGAAAACTGGGCATCGGGCGACCCGAAGCGGCAGGTCAAGTGCGTCTACGTGGCCGTGGGCCAGAAGGGCTCGACGATCGCGCAGGTCCGCCAGTCGCTGGAGGACGCCGGCGCGCTGGAGTACACCGCGATCGTGGCGTCGCCCGCGTCCGACCCGTCGGGCTTCAAGTACCTGGCCCCGTTCACCGGCTCGGCCATCGGCCAGCACTGGATGTACCGCGGCCAGCACGTGCTGATCATCTTCGATGACCTGACCAAGCAGGCGGAGGCGTACCGCGCGATCTCGCTGCTGCTGCGCCGCCCGCCGGGCCGCGAGGCGTTCCCCGGCGACGTGTTCTACCTGCACTCGCGGCTGCTCGAGCGGTGCGCGAAGCTGTCCGACGCGATGGGCGGGGGGTCGCTGACCGGGCTGCCCATCGTCGAGACCAAGGCGAACGACATCTCGGCCTACATCCCGACCAACGTGATCTCGATCACCGACGGGCAGATCTTCCTGGAGACCGACCTGTTCAACTCGGGCGTGCGGCCCGCCATGAACGTCGGTCAGTCGGTGTCCCGGGTGGGCGGCGACGCGCAGATCAAGGCCATGAAGACCGTGGCCGGCGGCCTGAAGCTCGGGCTCTCCCAGTACCGCGACCTGGAGGCGTTCGCCTCGTTCGCCTCCGACCTGGACCCGGTCTCCCGGGCCCAGCTCGACCGCGGGGCCCGGCTGGTCGAGCTGCTCAAACAGCCGCAGTACAGCCCGCTTCCGGTGGAGCGGCAGGTGGTCTCGGTGTGGGCGGGCACCGCCGGTTACCTCGACAAGGTGCCGGTCGAGGACATCGGCCGGTTCGAGGACGAGTTCCTCGACTTCCTGCAGCGGTCGCACCCCGGGATCTACACCGCGATCAGGGAGACCGGCCAGATGTCCGGCGACACCGTCACCGCCCTGAAGGACGCGATCGAGGACTTCCGCACCACGTTCGAGACCAGCGCCGGCGAGCTGCTGGTCACCGAGGACGCCGACGAGGGCGAGGCCGATGAGTCCAGCCCGCGCCAGGACGCGGTCCGCAAGTACGTGACGCAGCCGGCCCCGGCGGCCAGACAGTAGGGCGGCGAGAAGGTGGGAGCACAGCTTCGCCTGGTCAGGCGGCGGATCCGGACGGTCCAGTCCACCGCCAAGATCACCCGCGCCCAGGAGCTGATCGCGTCATCGCGCATCATCAAGGCGCAGCAGCGGCTGCGCGATGCCCAGCCGTACGCGCGGGAGATCACCTGGGCGGTCGAGGCCGTGGTGAGCCGGTCCTCGCAGATCGACCACCCGCTCATCGCCGAGCCGCTCAACCCGGCCCGCGCGGCCGTGCTGATCCTGACCAGCGACCGCGGGTTCTGCGGCGGATACAACACCAGCGTGCTACGGGAGGCGCAGAACCTGCGCGCCCTGCTCGCCGAGCGCGGAGTCGAGGCGGTGCCGTTCGTCGCCGGCCGCAAGGGCATCATCTGGCACCGCTTCCGGCAGCGCGCGATGGCGGGGGAGTGGAGCGGCTTCTCGGACACCCCGACGTACGCGAACGCCAGCGAGATCACCGCCGCGCTGCTGGAAGCGTACGAGCAGCCGACCGTGCCGGGGGCGGGGGAGGCCGGCCGGGGCGTCGACGAGATCTACCTGGTCCACACCGAGTTCGTGTCCATGCTCTCGCAGCGACCGGTGACCCGGCGGATCCTGCCGCTGGAGATCGAGGAAACCACCGAGGCGCCGCCCCGGGGGATGGTGCCGCTGTACGAGTTCGAGCCGTCGCCGGAGGACGTGCTCGACGCCCTGCTCCCCTGGTATGTGGCGAGCAGGATCTTCCACGCGCTGCTCGACTCGGCGGCCGCCGAGATCGCGGCCAGGCGCCGGGCCATGAAGTCCGCCACCGACAACGCCAACGACCTGCTTGATCAGCTTACGCTGGAAGCCAACAAGGCACGTCAGGCCGAGATCACCCAGGAAATCAGCGAGATCGTCGGCGGCGCCAACGCGCTGGCTGAGACGACGACAGGGAGTAAGTGAGCATCACCATGACCGCTACCGTAGAGAACACCACAGGCGATGGCGGAGCCGGGCGGGCAGCCACCGGACGGGTCGTGCGGGTGATCGGTCCCGTCGTCGACGTCGAGTTCCCGGCCGAGCAGATCCCGGGGATCTACAACGCCCTGAATGTCCAGGTGACGCTCGGCGGCGAGGCCAAGACGCTCACCCTGGAGGTGGCCCAGGACATCGGCGACAACGTGGTCCGCGCCATCTCCATGCAGCCGACCGACGGCCTGGTGCGCGACGCGCCGGTCACCGACACCGGCGGGCCGATCTCGGTGCCGGTGGGCGAGGTGACCAAGGGCCACGTATTCAACGTGCTCGGCGAGACCCTGGACGTGCCCACCTCCGCGCTGAAGATCACCGAACGGTGGGGGATTCACCGGAACCCGCCCGCGTTCGACCAGCTGGAGCCGAGGACCGAGATCCTGGAAACCGGGATCAAGGTGATCGACCTGCTCACCCCGTACGTGCGCGGCGGCAAGGTCGGCCTGTTCGGCGGGGCGGGCGTCGGCAAGACCGTGCTGATCCAGGAGATGATCACCCGGGTGGCCAAGAACTTCGGCGGCGTGTCGGTGTTCGCGGGCGTCGGCGAGCGGACCCGCGAGGGCAACGACCTGTTCATCGAGATGACCGATTCCAACGTCATCAAGGACACCGCGCTGGTCTTCGGCCAGATGGACGAGCCGCCGGGCACCCGGCTGCGGGTCGGCCTGGCCGCGCTGACCATGGCCGAGTACTTCCGCGACGTGCTGGGCCAGGACGTGCTGCTGTTCATCGACAACATCTTCCGGTTCACCCAGGCCGGCTCGGAGGTGTCCACGCTGCTCGGCCGGATGCCCTCGGCGGTGGGCTACCAGCCGACCCTGGCCGACGAGATGGGGCAGCTCCAGGAGCGGATCACCTCCACCAGGGGCCACTCGATCACCTCGATGCAGGCCATCTACGTCCCGGCCGACGACATCACCGACCCGGCGCCGCACGCCACGTTCGCGCAGCTCGACGCCACCACGGTGCTCTCCCGCGAGATCACCCAGAAGGGCATCTTCCCCGCGGTGGACCCACTGGACTCCACCTCGCGGGTGCTGAGCGCGGCCTACGTCGGCGAGGAGCACTACAACGTGGCCCGCGAGGTGCAGCGGATCCTGCAGCGCTACAAGGAGCTGCAGGACATCATCGCGATCCTCGGCATCGACGAGCTGTCCGAGGAGGACCGGGTCACCGTGCAGCGGGCGCGGCGCATCGAGCGGTTCCTGTCCCACCCGATGTTCGTCGCCGAGCAGTTCACCGGCCAGCCCGGGGTGTTCGTGCCGATGAACGAGACCATCGCCTCGTTCAAGGCCCTGGCCGAGGGCAAGTACGACCACTTCCCCGAGCAGGCCTTCTTCATGGTCGGCGGGATCGAGGACGTCGAGAAGAAGGCCAAGGACCTGGAGCGTTCGTCGTGACGGAGTCGCGCAGGGAGGTACTGTGACGCTGCGGGTGGAGCTGGTCGTGCCCGATGGCGAGGTGTGGTCGGGCCCGGCCGAGCTGGTCATCGCCAAGACCCTGGACGGGGACATCGGCGTGCTGACCGGCCACACCCCCGTGCTCGGGATCCTCGCCGAGGGCAGCGTGGTCCGGATCAAGCCCGAGGGCCTGCCGGCCGATGACGCCGGCGAGGAAGTCGTCGCCGCGGTGAACGGCGGATTCTTCTCGGTGGCCGACGACCGGGTATCGATCCTGGCCCGGCAGGCGCGTCTCGGCGGCCAGGTAGACGCCAGGGCGGCCCGGGCCGCTCTGGAGGCCGCCCTGCAGCAGGCCCAGCCCGGCGGGGGCGAGGAGTCGGCCGACATACGGTACTACCGAGCGCTGCTTCGGGCCGCCGGCGATCCTGCCGACCGGGCCTGACGAAGGCCGGCGCGGGAAGGGCCGGGGTTGGCCGGGGGCAGGCTCGCGCTCGACGCGGGCTGGCTCCTCGTGATCGTCCTGGTTCTCTGTCTCGCTTGCGCCCTGGGGATCGCGATCCGCAGGACCCTGATCGAGCGCGGCGGCGGCAGCGTCGAATGCGGCCTGCGGCGGGTCGGCGACCGGCGCTGGCGGCTCGGCCTGGCCGCCTACCAGCCCGATGAGCTGCGCTGGTATCCGGTGTTCGGGCTGCGCCTGCGGCCCGGAGAGTTCTTCGCCCGCCGGGCGCTGAGCGTGGTCTCCAGGCGGCCGGCCGACCCGGCGGAGATGACCAGCGTCGGCTCGGACGCCGTCGTGGTGGAGTGCGCGACCGGCAAGACGCCCGAGCGCATCGAGCTCGCGCTCAGCGAGGACGCGCTGACCGGGTTCCTGGCCTGGCTGGAAGCCGCGCCGCCCGGCCCGCTGTCCGACCTGTGCTGAGCCTCCGTGCCCGGTCGTGCCGGGCACGGGTCAGCGCTGGGCGCCCGGCTTCCACAGCAGGTCGCCGTCCGGCTCGTTGGCCCGCCGGGCCAGGATGAACAGCAGGTCCGAGAGCCGGTTCAGGTACCGGGCGGGGAGCGGGCTCACCCCTTCCCCGTGGGCCTCCCTGGCCGCCCAGGCACTGCGCTCGGCCCGCCTGACCACCGTCCTGGCCGTATGCAGCAGCGCCGCGCCCGCGCTGCCGCCGGGCAGCACGAAGCTACGCAGCACGGGCAAACCCTCGTTGAACCGGTCGCAGGCCTGCTCCACCCGGGCGATGTAGTCCTCGTCGATCCGCAGCGGGGGATAGGGCGGCTCCTCGTCCGCCAAGGCCACGGGATTGCACAGGTCGGCGCCCACGTCGAACAGCTCGTTCTGCAGCCGCACCAGCAGGCCGGTGATCTCGGCGGGCAGGCCGCCCATGGTGACGGCGGTGCCGATCGCGCAGTTCGCCTCGTCCACGTCGGCGTAGGCGGCCAGGCGGGGATCGGTCTTGGCCGCGCGGCTTCCGTCTCCCAGCGCCGTGGTGCCGTCGTCCCCGGTGCGGGTATAGATACGGGACAGCACCACGGGCTCGTCCTGGCGGTCGCGTGACATGGAGTCAACCGTAGCGGGCGCCGGCCGGGCGGGGAACACGCCCTAAACCTCTCAAACTGGGTGACCGAAACAGCGTCGGCGGTGCGCGGGACAGCGATCCGGCAGTGCTCAACCAAGGAACATCTCTAATCCGGTTTTAGGGTCCTGACCTGGGGTATTCACATAGACACCACGATGTGGCATCGTAGGTGTACGAAGGGTGATCGCTCGAGGGGCCGACTGACAACGCTGAAGCTGCGGTTTCGGTCAACTAAGTTGATTACCCTCACCAGGCCGAAACGGGGGAAATAGAGGCCTGGAGCGGGCTTCAGTGCCCGCAGGCCAGCTCGCAGAGAGTGCCCGGCGGATCTCGGGGGCCCGCCGGCATCGAGCCGGCCGCAACTGTGGGGGGAGCGCGCCCCCGGTCCGATCGGGCCGGGGGCGCGCTTATTTGCCAACGACCCGCCGGATAGCCCGGTCGCGGCCATTCCGGGATGAGTATGGTATCCCGAGAAATGTCCGAAGTGCGTTCGGGAGGGCCGTCGTGTATGACTACGTCATCGTCGGCGCGGGCAGCGCGGGCTGCGTCCTGGCCGCGCGGCTCAGCGAGAACCCGACGACGCGGGTGCTGCTGCTCGAGGCCGGGCCGCCCGACGATTCCGACGACATCCACATCCCCGCGGCGCTGAACCTGCTGTTCCAGAGCACCTACGACTGGAACTATCACACCACCGCGCAGGAGCGGGCCGCGGGCCGGTCGGTCTACTGGCCCCGCGGCCGGACCCTCGGCGGATCGTCGTCCATCGGCGCCATGATCTACGTGCGCGGCAGCCGCTACGACTTCAACACCTGGCGCGACGAGTACGGATGCGAGGGCTGGGGTTACACCGACCTGCTGCCGTACTTCCTGCGCGCCGAGGGCAATTCCCGCGGCGCCTCGGCCTACCACGGCGCGTCCGGGCCGCTCTGCGTCCAGGACCTGCGCCACAAGTCGCCGCTGACCACGGCGTTCGTCGAGGCCGCCCGCAGCTGCGGGTCACCGGCCAACGACGACTTCAACGGCGTCCGGCAGGACGGCGTCGGCTTCTACCAGGTGACGCAGCAGCGCGGCCGTCGCTGGTCGGCGGCCGATGCCTACCTGCACCCCGCCGCGTCCCGGCCGAACCTGACCGTGCAGACCGACGCCCTGGTCACCAGCGTCGCGATGTCCGGCGGGCGGGCGACGGGCGTTAATTACCTGCTGCGCGGGGTGGCCGAGACGGTCGAGGCGGAGGGCGAGGTCATCCTGGCCGCCGGCGCGATCGCCAGCCCTCAGCTGCTGATGCTGTCCGGCATCGGCCCCGCCGATCACCTGCGCGGGCACGGCATCGCGGCCCTGGTGGACAGCCCCGGGGTGGGGGCGAACCTCTGCGACCACCCGGTGGTCACGGCCATGTGGCACACCCCGAAGTCCCGCGCGTTCTGGGAGCAGGCCGGCCCGAGGAACCTGGCTCGCTGGCAGCTGATGCACTCCGGGCCGATGACCACCAACGTCGCCGAGTCGGGCGGGTTCAGCCGCTCCGACTCCGGGCTGCCCGCACCCGACCTGCAGTGGCTGGCCCTGCCCGCCCCGTACCAGGACGGCGGCCTGGCCGACCCGTCGGTCCGCGCGCTCTCGGTGCTGGTGACCTTGGCCGCCGCCGGGAGCCGGGGCCAGGTCCGGCTGAGCAGCAACGACCCGCGGCACCGGCCGCTGATCGACCCGGCTTACCTGTCCGAGGGGGCCGACATCGGGCCGCTGGTCACCGGCATCGGCCTGGCCAGGGAGTTCGCGGCCGCGCGCCCGATGTCCAAGATCTGCAAGTCCGAGCTCGCACCCGGCGCCGACGTCCGCACCGACGCCGAGATCAGGGACTTCGTCCGGCACCACCTCACGACCGGCCATGACCCGGTCGGCACCTGCGCCATGGGCGGCGACTCCAAGCTGGCCGCCAGCAGGCTGACCAGCGTGGTCGATCCGGAGCTGCGGGTGCGCGGAGTCGAGGGCCTGCGCGTGGTGGACGCGTCGGTGATGCCCGCGGCGCCCCGGGGCAACTCGGGCGCGGCGACCGTAGCGATCGCCGAGCGGGCCGCGGACCTGATCTCGGGCCGCGCCCCGCTGGCCGCCGTCGAGCCCGCCGACCACGAACTGGCCGCCTCCGCGCCCTGAGCCCTGCACCGCGCGCCCGAGCACATCGCAGCGGTTAAGGGTCTGCCGGCGTGCTGGCCGAGACCGCCTCCTCCAACTGGGCCAGCCAGGCCAGGTGACCCCGCACCGCCTGGCGGCCTTGCTCGGTGAGCCGGAACCACGTGCGCGGCCGTCGGCCGACCGCGCCCTTGCGGACCTCCACATACCCGGCGTCTTCGAGCACGCGGGAGTGTTTCGACAACACCGAGTCGCTGATCCCGGCGGCATCACGCAGCGCGGCGAACTCGACCCAGTCCGCGCCGGCCGCCAGCAGCCCGCAGATCGACAACCGGGTGATCGGATGAATGAGCGGGTCTGGCCTGGCGGTCAAGCCGCCTCTCCGCCCGTTCGCAGCTCCTGGCGGATCCCCCGCAGAGCGGCCTGCATGAGAGCCATTTCCGCCACGACCCCGAGGGCCGCGACCAGGATCGCGGCCGTGAGCAGGCCGCGATCGATCAGGAAATGCTCGGTCGCGATGGCGGCGAGGCTTACCACGACCGCCGCGATCCTTACGGGGCGGCCCGAGGCGGGATAGCGGAGGTTCCGGAAGCCCACCCTTATGCCGGTGGCCCGGGCCAGGCCCCGCTGCAGCAGCCAGGCCACCGCCAGTGCGGCGGCAAAGACGGGCCAGACGCTAAACCCCTGGGGAAGGTACCGCTGGCCGAAGGGGACCGCGAAGACCAGTGCGTACACCAGGGCGATACCGGTCACGTACCACCACGGCGGCCGCATCCGGTCCGCCAGCCGGCTCCGCTGCACCCGCAGCAGCTCCAGCGCCGCCGGGTCTCTTGCCACGTCGCGCATTGAGGCTCCTCTGGCATGTACTTTCTATTTAGAAAGTACATGCCAGACCCGCGAACGGCAAGCCAGAGCCCGAATAGGGTCGTCCGATATCGGCCCCGCCATCGCGCTCAGCCCTGGTGGTCGTCGACGAGGTGGAACTCCACCCGGTACAGCAGCGTCTCGTCGGCGACCGGGCCCGCGTGGGCGGCGCGCCGGCGCAGCGACTCCCGGTCCGGTTCGCCGGACCGGCGCACGTCGGACGCGGTGATGGCGGCGAAAGGCACCAGTTCGACGGAGTCGATCTCGATGTGCGCCGGGCCCACCGGGTACCGGCCGCCGGCCCGTACCTTCGGCCGTCGCCAGAGCCGGAACGAGACCGTGATGTCGCCCGCGATCACGTCGGGCCGCAGGTCCCTGCTGAACTCCATGAGCGCAGGCTACGGCACGGGCACCCGGACCCGGCTGCGCCAGCGGTCGGCCCGGCGGTCGGCCAGGACCTGCCGCACCACGTTGCGGCCCGGGATGCCGGTCACGCCGCCGCCGCCGTGGGTGGCCGAGCCCGCCTGGTACAGGCCGCGGACCGGCGTGCGCAGGTCGGCGTAGCCGGCCGCGGGCCGGGCGTGGAACATCTGGCCCAGGCTCAGCTCGCCGTGGAAGATGTTGCCGCCGACCAGCCCGTACTCCTCCTGCATCTGGTGCGGGCCGATCACCTGGCGGTGCAGGATCGAGTCGGTGAAGCCGGGCGCCACCGCCTCGACCCGGGCGATCACCCGGTCGGCGTACGCGTCCAGTTCACCCTGGTGCGGTGCGTTCGCATACTGGTGCGGCACCCACTGAGTGAACATGGACATAACGTGCCGGCCCGGGGGCGCCAGGGAGTCGTCGAACACGCTCGGGATGCAGATATCGGCGAACGGCAGCGACGACGGGCGGCCCGACACCGCCTCCTGGAACGCGTGCTCGATGTCGTCGAGGCTCTCGGCCAGCACGATCGTCCCGCCGTGCACCTGCGGGTCGAAGTCGGGATGGCTGGCGAACACCGGCAGCCTGCCCAGCGCGAGGTTGATCTTCACGGTGCCGCTGCGGGTCTGCCAGCCCCGGATGTCGTCGACGAACCCGGCCGGAAGCCCGGCCGGGTCGAGCAGCCGCAGGAACGAGATCTGCGGGTGCGCCGTGGTGACCACGACCGGTGCGTCGATGTCTTCGCCGCTGGCCAGCGTCACCCCGGTCACCCGCCCGGCCCGGGTGCGGATCCTGGCCACCTCGGCGTCGGCGCGGATCTCGGCGCCGAACGAGCGGGCCGCGGCGGCCAGGGCCTGGGTCACCCCGCCCATGCCGCCGCGCGGGAAGCCCCACGCTCCCGTCTGCCCGTCGGTGTCGCCGATGTGATGGTGCAGCATCACATAGGCCGTGCCGCTGGACCGGGGCCCGGCCCAGGTGCCGATCACCCCGGACACCGAGAGCACGCCGCGCAGCGCGTCGCTGTCGAAGTAGTGCTCGACCAGGTCGGCGATGCTGCCGGTGAGCAGGCGGGTGGCGTCGACCGCGCCGCGCTGGTCGAGCTTGCGCAGGTGCCGCAGCAGCAGTCCCTGGCGCCACAGGTCCTGCGGCCGCCGGGACCCGAGCCGGGGCGGGATCTCGTCCAGCAGCGGCCCGAGGACGGCCCCCAGGCGGGCCAGGTGCGCCTGGTAGCGCTCGTAGGCGGCGGCGTCGGCGGCCGAGAACTTCGCGATCTGGGCGCGGCGCCCGGCCGGGTCGTCGGGCAGGCTCAGATAACGCCCGTCGGCCCTGGGCGCGAAGTACGGCCCCTGCGGGAACACGTGATAGCCGTGGCTGGCCAGCCGCAGGTCGGCGACCAGCCCGGGCGGCAGCAGCGAGACCACGTACGACAGCGAGGTCACGGTGTAGTCCGGCCCGAACGGGTGCTCGCTCACCGCCGCGCCGCCGACCACGCCGCGGCGCTCGCAGACCAGCGTGCTCAGCCCGCCGCGGGCCAGGTACGCGGCGGCGACCAGCCCGTTGTGTCCCCCGCCGATCACCACCGCGTCCCGGCTGGCGGTCACTTGTAGCGCCTGCCGTGCAGCACCCTGGCCAGGTTCAGGATCTTGCGCATGTCCTGCTCGGTACGTGAGAACGAGGTCAGGTTGACCGGAGGCTTCATCCGCTGCCTGGTAATCGACTTCGGCCGGGCGAACTCCCGCAGCCCGTCGGCGCCGTGGATCCGGCCGAACCCGGAGTCGCCGGAGCCGCCGAACGGCAGCGCGGGCACGCTGGCGAACGCGATCACCGAGTTGACCGAGGTCATCCCGCTGCGCAGGGACCGGGCCGCGGCCATCGCCGCCTTCTTGTTCCGGGCGAACACCGACGCGCCGAGTCCGTAACTGCTGTTGTTGGCCATCCGGACGCCCTCGTCGAGGTTCGCCACCGGGGCGACCGTGACCGTGGGCCCGAAGGTCTCCTCGCAGACCGCCCGGCTCTCCTCCGGCACGTCGGTGAGGATCACGGGGCCCACGAACGGCTTGCGGATGCTGGCGAGCCCGCCGACGACCGGCCGTGCCCCCCGGGCCAGCGCGTCCGCGATATGCCGTTCGACCACGTCGATCTGGCTGGGCAGGGTCATCGGCCCGTAGTCGGCCTCGCGGTCCTCGCCGGGGCGGACCACGGACATCCGGTCGGCCAGCTTGTCCAGGAAGGAGTGGTAGACGTCCTCGGCCACGTAGACGCGCTCGATGCCGACGCAGGTCTGGCCGGCGTTGGACAGCGCGCCCCAGGCGGCGGCGTCGGCCGCCGCGTCGAGGTCGGCGTCGGCGGCCACGAGCAGCGCGTCCTTTCCGCCGCACTCCGCGACCATCGGGGTCAGGTTCTCGGCGCACGCCGCCATGACCTTCTTCGCGGTGGCGGCCGACCCGGTGAACGCGATCTTGTTGACCCTGCTGCGGGCCAGGTGCTCGCCGGTGGCGCCCGCGCCGGTGATCAGCTGCAGCACCGGTACCTCCGGGACCACCTCGGCGAACGAGCTGACCAGCCAGTCGCCGACCGCCGGGGTGAACTCGCTGGGCTTGAAGACCACCGCGTTGCCGGCCGCCAGCGCGTACGCGATCGAGCCCATCGGCGTGAACACCGGGTAGTTCCACGGGCCGATGACGCCGACCACGCCGAGCGGCTGGTATTCCACGGTGGCGGCCTGGTTGATGGCCACGATGCCGCTGCGGACCCGGTGCGGGCGCAGGACCCGGTGGGCGTGGCGGGCGGCCCAGTCGATGTGCACGATCGCGAGCAGGATCTCCAGCTGGGCGTCGGCCAGCGGCTTGCCGGTCTCGGTGTGCACGAGCTCGGCCAGGCGCCCGATGTACCGGGTGATGTGCGACTTCCAGGCCAGCAGCCTGGTCCGGCGTTCCTTCCAGGACAGGCCCGCCCACCA
>JASIJN010000135.1 GCA_030050125.1 Streptosporangiaceae bacterium
TCTGGCTGTGCGGCTGTGCGGACGGGCGCGCGAGGGGGCGGGGGAGCTGGCGCGGGGCGCCCAGACCGACGCGGTGAGCAGTTGGAGAGGACGCCCGGGCGAGCGCGGCCGGGAGTTGGCGCGACGAGCTGTGTGAGGCGGGGCCGGGAGCTGCGGCGTGGGAGGCGGGCCGGGAGCTGCGGCGTGGGAGGCGGGCCGGGAGTCGCTGCGGCGCGGCCGGGAGGTGTAGCGGCTCAGGAAACGTGGGCGAAACACAACGCCGGAGCGGGTCTCATCCGCTTAACAAACGGGAAACGCCGGCGAAACCACGTCATGGGACACATAGATACAGCGTCTGTCAGGCAATGCCGCCTGCCAGCAGACATGCACCGAAAGCTACTGGAGGCGGAGATTGAATCCCTACGCAAGCTGGCTCAGCTCCGGCGACAACGCCTGGCAGATGACGGCGGCGACGCTCGTCGGTCTGATGAGCATCCCCGCGCTCGCGGTCTTGTACGGCGGCATCGTCCAGCGTAAGTGGGCCGTCAACACGATGATGATGGTGTTCAGTGCGTTCTGCCTGACCTTGATCGTCTGGGTGCTCTGGGCCTTCAAGATGGGCTTCGGGTCCCCGCTGGTCTCGACCTTCGTTGGCAAGCCGGAAACGGTCGTCGGCGCGGGAGGCGAACAGGCGCAGGCGAGCATCCCGCTGCTGAACGGGCTGATACCGAAGTTCAGGTTCCCCGAGGGCTCCCTGGTCTATTTCCAGTTCGTGTTTGCCGCGATCACGCCGATCCTGTTCATCGGCAGTGTGATCGGCCGGATCAAGTTCAAGGTCTGGCTGATCTTCGTGCCGCTCTGGATCACGTTCGCCTACACGGTGAACGCGTTCCTGCTGTGGGGCGGCGGGTTCTGGGCGCAGAAGGGCGCACTCGATTTCAGCGGCGGCTACGTCATCCACCTGGCGGCCGGCGTGTCCGGTTTCGTCGCGGCGGCGGTGGTCGGACCGCGGCTGGCTCGCGATCGCGAGAAAGCCGTGCCGAACAACCTGCTGTTCGTGGCCGTGGGGGCCGGGATCCTGTGGCTGGGATGGAACGGTTTCAACGGCGGCGACCCGTACTTCGCCGGGGCGGACGCAACCGCGGCGGTGGTCAACACCAACCTGGCCACCGCCTGCGCCATGATGACCTGGATCGTCATGGACATGAGCTTCGGGAAGGAGCGCAAGCCCACCTTCCTCGGCGGCGTTAACGGCATGATCTGCGGCTTGGTCGGCATCACCCCGGCGGCGGGCTACGTGAACGGCGTGGGCGCGATCGTCATCGGCGTGGTCACCTCGGGCGTCGTGTGGGCCCTGTTCGGCTATTTGCCGCGTAAGGTCTGGCCGTTCAACAAGGTCGATGACGCGCTGGGCGTTGTGTACACGCACGGGTTCGCGGGCCTGTGCGGCGGCCTGCTGGTCGGCTTGCTGGCCGACCCGAGCATGATCGTGTACCTGGGCATCGGGAAGACCCCCAGCGTTACCACGGCCGGGCTGTTCTACGGCCATCCGAGGCAGCTTCTGGTCCAGGCGGGCGCGGCGCTGACCGTGATCGTCTGGGACGGCGCGGTGACGTTCGTGCTCCTGCGGGTCATCGGGCTGTTCATGAAGCTCCGGGAGCCGGACGAGGTGCTGGCCGCAGGCGACATCACGATTCACGGCGAGGTGGCCTACCCGATGGAGGAGCCGGAGGCCGAGCCCCCGTTCGGGGAGATCCCCGGGGAACCGGTCCCCGAGCCGCACCACCACCATCTGCATGACCAGCGGAAGGTGCTCACGGACGACCACGCGCCGTGAGCTGACGGACCAAGCCGGGCCTCGGGCCGGGTACCCGCCGGGGGGCGGGCGCCCGGCCTGGCTCGTGACCTGGCGGCTGCGCGCCGGGCGCGCGCGTCCGGTCAGTGATCCCGGAAGGCCTCTTCCAGCCACCACGAGCCGCGGGACGAGCTGATCTTGGCGTCGATCAGCAACGGGGCGCTGCGCGGTCCGTCCAGCCAGGCCTGGACCGGCCGAAGGTCGCGGCGGCGGCGCACGGTGACCGCCTCGCAGCCGAACCCGCGCCCGATCCTGGCGATCTTCGTCGGCGGGAACCGCACCGTGTCCACCGGATGCCCGTCCGGCCCGAAGTGATGCACCTCCGCGCCGTACGCCGCGTCGTCGTAGACCACGATGACCATCGGCAGGCCCAGCCGGACCACGGTCTCCAGCTCGCTGATCCCCATCAGCGCGCCGCCGTCGCCGAGCGCCGCCACGGTCAGCCGGTCCGGCCGGGCGATCGCGGCACCGATGGCCGAGGCCAGCCCGAGGCCGATCGACTGGAAGGCCTGGGTGAAGCAGAACCCGTCGGCGTCCGGCACGGCAAGGAACATGCTCGGGTAGCCCATGAAGTTGCCCGAGTCGACTGCGACCAGCCGCTCGGCCGGGAGCATGTCGTCGAGCGTGATCGTGAGCGTCCTCGGATCGATGTGCTCTCCGTCACCAGCGTCTTCGTATGGCACGTCCCGCCAGCGGACCTCACGCGTAAGGCGCTCGCGCAGTAGCCCGGAGCGGTAGCCGCGAGGGACTTCCTGGCCCGCGTCGGTCCCGCCGCTGCCGGACGGCTCGTCCCGCCCGAGCAGATCGAGTGCCGCCTGGGCGACGTCGAGCACATCGCCGCTGACCGCGACATGCACGCGCCGGTGCGCGCCGATCGCGGCGGCCTCCACGTCGACCTGGGCCACCCTGG
>JASIJN010000136.1 GCA_030050125.1 Streptosporangiaceae bacterium
CGCCGGCCGGTGAGCGCGTCCACGGCGGTGCGGCCGGCCGCTGCTGACCTTCCGCGGGGCAGGCCCGCGGGGGCCGCCGGTACGCAGCTTGTCACCGCGGCGCCGGCTTGTTACGCCACGCCGCCGGTGTTACATTCGCCGCGAATCGGTATGAAAGGACGGGTGCGATGCGCAGACCAACCAAGCTGGGCCATGTCGAGGTGACGTCCGCCTTTCCTGCTGCGCCAATCGAGCGAGCACCGGTCACCGAGACGACGCCCGTCGTCATTCGCGATTCGGGAACACTCGGCAAGGTCGCGGAGTGGACGCCCGAGTACATCTCGAAAAGACTCGCAGGCCGCACCATCCCGATCAGCATCGCGGACGCCGACGGCGCATTCCGTTATGACCCCGGCTTGGAATTAGGGCTGCGATTCGAGGATATCCCCGGAGCCGATTTGGCCCGCGAGTTCCGCGCGGGCGACCGCAAGCTCTGCCTGCAGCAGGCCCCGATCGAGTCGCAGGTGCCCGAGCTGCTGGACGAGCTGAGCGTGCCGCCGTACGTGCCCAGCGGGAAGATCAACGACATCAATCTGTGGATCGCCTCCGCGGCCTCCAGCACGCCATTGCACTACGACGACATGCACAACGTCTTCGCTCAGGTGGAGGGCCACAAGCGATTCCTGCTGTTCAACCCGGCACAGTTCGACGTTCTCTACCCGGGACCGCTCAACACCAGGATCGAGGCAAAAAGCCGCGTTGACCTGACCCGCCCCGACTTCCGGCGCTTTCCCAAGCTCGCGGAGGTCGAGTACTGGGAGGCTGTCGTAGGGCCGGGCGACCTGCTGTTCATGCCCGCCTACTGGTGGCACCAGGTGTCGGCGCGGGACGTATCGGTCTCGGTCAACTACTGGTGGCGTCCGGACGTCCGTGACGTGCTGTGCCCGGCGTTCTTCCGGCAACTCCACCTGAACATCAACCTGGAGGACGCCCACTCCCTGTTCGAGGCATTCGACTTCGACGGCCTCGATGCCGGCCGCGGCGCCGACGGCCGCACCGCCTCGTTGCTGGCTCTGACCGACCTCGTCCTGGCCAGCGGGGAGCCGGGCGCCGCCGTCCGTGTCTGCGGCGGAATCGTCGTGGCCGCGCTTCGCGACCGCTGCCGGGTGCACGGGCTTGCGGCCGACAAGCCCGTACGTGAGCTGCTCAACGCCCTGATCGCACTCGACGACCCGATTGCCGCCGACGGCTCGCCGGCCCGCGCGTGCCTGGCCAAGGCCCTGGCCACCCGTCCCGGCCATCCCATCCCCGCCACCGAGGCCGCCGAGCTGATCGCCGGGCTCCGCGGGTTTGCCCCGGTCACCTCGCCGTGAATCCGGGCCGGGTCACAGGCCGGAGGTGAGCTCGGCCACGATGTCCGCCGCGGGCTGCTGCTTCCTGGCGAGCGCGACGCTCTGCCCGGCCCACATCGACAGCGGTTCGATCTCCCCCGTGGTCCCGACCATCGGCGGCGCCGGCTCGTAGCGAACGATGTCCTCGCCGGAGGCGAAGTGCGCGATCACATCGCCTTCTCCGGGCCGCTGCCCGAGCGGGGGGCAGCCCGCGGCCTGCCATGCCTTCGCCGTTGAGTTGCGCAGGGCGCGGTGCGGAGCATCCGGCCAGCCGACCGCGTACAGGCTGGGATACCACTGCGGGACGGTCTCGGCCGCCGCCATCAGCCGGCGGCGGTAGTCCTCGTGGATCGGCATCTCCTCGGCCAGCAGGAACCGCGTGCCCAGCCACGCGGCCTGGGCGCCCAGGGCGAGCACCGCGGCCACTCCGCGGGCGTCACCGATCCCGCCGGCCGCGATCACCGGCACCGGCGTCACGGCGTCCACCACGGCGGGCACCAGCGCCAGCGTCGCGACGGTGCCCCACACGTGCCCGCCGGCCTCCCAGCCCTGCGCGACGATGACGTCCACGCCGGAATCGACCGCCCGCCGCGCCTCCTCGGCACTGCCGACCGTGTGCAGGACGATCCCCCCGGCGTCGTGCACGCGCTGGACGTAGCCGCTGGGATCTCCCCAGAAAAACGAGACGATCCGCAGGCCGGCCTCGAGAGCCTGGTCAAGGCGCCGGTGGTGATCTTCGGTGAGAACGAGGTTGCCGGCGAACGGCCGCGTGGTCAGCGCCGCCGTCTCCCTGACAACGGCCCCGGCGTCATCGGACCAGGTCAGCGTCAGCGTGCCGAGCGCGCCGGCGTTCGAGACCGCCGCGGCCAGCCTGGGAACCGCGGCCATGGGCGCCTGGACGATCGGCCGTTCGATCCCGAGCAACTCGCATACCGGCGTGCCCACTGCGTTCTCCCCCTCGCGATCTTTGCTGATCCGCCGGGCGCCGCCTGGCCCGCCCGCGACGCGGTATCACCGATAGGACGACGGCATCGACTCGGGGGACCGCCGGTCCCAGCCGTGAAACTTCGAGTAGTCGCCTGCGTCCCAGGCCTCGCGGAGCCCCGGGGTGCTCAGATCCCAGTCCGGGCGGATCTCGCTGGTGGCGGCGCGCAGGTCGCGCCACAGGTCGTAGAACGACGGGCGGCCCCAGAACCAGTAGCCGTTATAGAGGCTGTGCACGACCAGCCCCGGCTTGAGCACCAGGGTGTGCGGGATCATGGGGTTGTGCTCGGGGTCGGTGAACTCCTGGATGTCGAGATCCTTCTGGACGATCCGGCCGGGATCGGACAGGAAGGTCCACTGGGCGCCCACCGACGCGCGGAACTCCTGCAGGGAGTGATGGTCGTCGGTGGCGATGGTGGCCATCTGGGTGTAGCCCACCGCGATCTTCGGATAGTTGGCCGCCAGCTCCA
>JASIJN010000013.1 GCA_030050125.1 Streptosporangiaceae bacterium
GAGCGCCAGCCCCCGCGGACGCGGCGCGAGCGCCGCGTCCGCGGATCCTGCGGGCAGCCCGGCCTTGGCCCGGGCGACGATCACGTTGTCGGTCTCCGCCTTGACGATCGCCGCGAGCAGCGCCGCGGCCAGGCCCGCGCTCACATAGCCGCCGGGCGGCGCGAGGTGCCCCTGGGCCCGGATGCCGAGCCCGGTCAGCAGGGCCGCCTCGCCCAGGTAGTGACCTATCCCGTCCAGGTAGACCCCGCTGGCCGAGGTTCGCTTGCTCCACCGGGCCAGCTCGCCGTCGGAGCAGTCGAACAGCAGGTAGGCCTGGATCAGGGCCGCGGCCACGAACGCGCTCCACAGCCCGCCGAACGCCACCACCACCCCGGCGGCCACGCCGCAGACGATGAACGCCCAGGTGACCGCGTTCGGCGACCAGCCAAGCCTGGCGAAGACCCAGGTCGCCCGCGGCGAGAGCCTGCGCATGTACAGGCGGCCGGCCCAGTGCTCGTCGTTGAGCCTCTCGGTCACCGACTGAGGCTGGCCCTGGGCCCTCAGCTCAGCCAGCGTAGGCCCGGACATACTCCTCCACTCGCTCGGCCGTCTCGGCCTCGGACATGCTGAGGCGCTCCAGGATCGTGTAGCGGCCCGGCCGGGTGGCCGGCGCGCGCGACACGGCCTTGGCGAAGTCCTCTGACGACAGCCCCAGGTCGGCGGGGGTGCGGGGCAGCTGGTGCCGGGCCAGGCAGGCGGAGATCAGGTCGGCCTGAACCGCGTCCCCGCGCAGGTGCTCGCAGAACAGCGCGCCAACGCCGGCCAGCTCGCCGTGGCCGGCGGTGCCCGGGTACAGCTGGTCGATCGCGTGCATGATCTCGTGATCGCCGCCGCTGCACGGGCGGCTCGAACCCGCCACCGCCATGGCCATCCCCGACAGCACCAGGGCCTCGGCCAGCACCGCGAGAAACTTCTCGTTGCCGACGCCGCCCGGCTGGTGCAGCACCGCCTGAGCGGCCGTCCTGGCCATGGTGACCGCGAGCCCGTCCACCGGCTCGCCGGTGTCGGCCGCGGCGAGCTCCCAGTCCGCGATCGCGGACAGGTCGCTGACCACGTCGCCGATCCCGCCCGCGACCATCGAGTGCGGGGCGCAGCGCACCCGGTCCAGGTCCACGATGACCGCGACGGGCAGCGCCACCCCGTAGGAGCCCTTGCCCGACTCATGCTCGAGCGAGCTGACCGGCGAGGCGATGCCGTCGTGGGCCAGGTTCGTGGCCACGGCCACCATCGGGATCCCGGCCATGTGCGCCGCGAACTTGGTCACGTCGATGGTCCGGCCACCCCCGATCCCGGCCACGGCCTCGTAGGACCCGGCCCGCAGCCGCCTGCCCAAGGTCACCGCGCCGTCGTGGCTGCCGTCGCTGACCCGGAACACCTCCGCGGCCCCGAGCCGGAGCTCGCCAACGACCGCGTCCCCCTGGCCCGGGCCCACCGCGACCGCCACCCGCCCCTCGGTGGCGATGCGCCGGTCGGCCAGCAGCGCGCCAAGGCCGGCGACGGCCCCCGGCCGCACGTCGACGACCAGCGGCGCGGTGAGCATCCTGGCCAGCAGGGGCATGCCCGTGAGATTAGCAGTGACCGGAAGCTTACTAACAGTGACATGCAATCTCGCGGGCGCGGCACAGGTCCCGGTGGTCGTCGACCTCCACCCAGTCCACGGCGCCGATCGGCGCGGCCGCGATCTCGCCGCCGCGGTCCGCGAACTCCTGGTAGCCGTCCTCGTAGTACCGCCCGGGATCCCGGCGCCACGTCGCCTCGAGCGCGTCCGTCAGCGGTTCCGCCGCCCGCGGCCCGATCAGCGTTGCCCCGATGTACTCCCCGTAAGCCCGCACCGGATCGATGCGCTTCGAGATCTTGCTGAGCAGTCCCCGTGCGTCCAGCACCACCTTCATCTCCTCGTCGGCGAGCGGCTTGACGTTGTCGACGGCGATGATGACCCCGGACCCGCACGATTCCCTGGCGGCCAGCAGCGCCTTCTCGACGCCGACCGGGTGCACGGTGTCCCCGTTCACCAGCAGGGCACCCCGGCCGAGGTACTCGCGGGCGAGCCAGAGCGAGTAGGCGTTGTTCCACTCCGGGGCGCGGCCGTTGTGCACCAGCTCCAGCGCGACCGCGTGCGCCGCCTCCAGGTCGGCGGCCCGGCCGGCGATCGCTTCCGCGCAGTGCCCGACGACGATCACGACCTCGCGGACGCCGACGGCGGCGAGGTTGCGCAGCGCGATGTCCAGAATCGTGGTCTCGCCCGCCACCGGGAGCAGCGCCTTGGGCAGGCCATCGGTGTCCGGCCGGAGCCGCCGTCCGGCGCCAGCCGCGAGAACCAGGCCGATCATCGCGGCCCCCCGGCCCGCGCCGCTCCCCCAAGCGCCCCCGCGGGCGCGAAGTAGCCCGCCGTGACCCGCGCGGCGATGAGCACCGCAAGGTACGCGCACAGGGCCACGTAGCCGATCAGGGGGACCCCGATCATCGCCGCGAGGCCCACGATGAGCATCCGCCCCTCCCAGCCCAGCCGGGTGTCCGGTGCCCGCCACGAGGGCCGCCACCCGCGCGCGCCCAGCTCGACGTAACGCAGCGAGATCAGCGCGCACAACGTGAACGTCACCGGGGCCAGCACCCCGAACGCGAAGCCGACCGCCGCGACGTACACAAGCTGCGCGGCCAGCAGCACCGCCGGCGTCAGCCAGTCGAGCCGGCCGGCATGCGGGTGCGCCGAGCCGAATCCGGCCAGCAGCAGCACGATCAGCGGCGCGAGCAGCAGCACCCCGGGCAGGCCCCGCAGGCCGAGCCAGGCGAGTACCGAGGTGGCGGCCAGCCCCGCGATCGCCGGCGGCAGCGGGACGAACTGGCCGCGGACCAGCTGACCGAGCCACACCGACACCGAGCCGTCGTCCCGGCAGGCCGCCAATATCCCCCTGGCCCGCGGATCGGCCACGACCGCAACGGCAGGCCTCGGCTTCTGGACGACGTCGGCGGGCATCAGGAGATCGAGCACCATGGTGTTCTCGGCCGACGTCGCGGCGTCCGCCAGCTCGTCCGGCTCGACCAGCCCGTCTTGCTCGGGCAGCTCGTCCGGCTCCCCAGGCTCGTCCGGCTCCCTGAGTTCGTCCGGCTCCCCGAGCCGGTCCGGCTCGCTCAGTCCCGCGGGCCCCACCCGCCCGGCCGGCTCGACCCGCCCGGCCGGCTCTGCCCGTGCGCCGGGCTCGACCCGGGCCGCTGGCTCGACCCAGGCCGCGGACTCCACCCAGGCCTCCGACTCGATCGGCGCCGCCGACTCCACCGGAACCGCCGACTCCACCGGAACCGCCGACTCTATGGGCACCGCCGACTCCACCGGAACCGGCGATTCCGCCGGAACCGCCGTAGCCTTGGCCGCGCCTACCGCCGGTGACGCCCGCCGCTCCGCCGCCGGCACCCAGTAGGGACCGTGGCCGGTGACCGCGTAGCCGGTGGCGATGATCCCCCACTCCAGCAGGACCATCAGCGTGGCCCGGGCACCCCAGATCGGCGCGGCCAACGCGATCAGCGCCACCCGGCCTCCCGGCGGGCAGGCCAGGAAGGCCAGGACCGGGCGGGCCACCGGGCTCCGGTCGCTCCGGTCGTCCGCGGACGACCCGCTGCACGCCACCACCGTCTTGCGCACGGCCAGCACGATCATCACCGCGGTGGCGAGCTGCCAGGTGCCGCCCCAGTGGGCCTCGTACCCGCCGACAGCCAGCCCGGCGTAGACGACGAATTCCGCAAGCGACCCGCAGAAGTCCGCCAGCCAGGCCGACTCGCCCCCCGGGCGCGCCAGCCGCCGGGCGGCGCACGAGGCCAGGTAGCTGCCGGACAGGGCGAGCGCGCCGCGGACGTTGTCCGGTCTGGTGCCCGCGCTGAACCAGCCCGCGGCGCACAGGCCGAGGGCGAGCGAGATGCCGGTCACCGAGGTCGGGGCCAGCGACCGGTTCGTCGCCCAGGTGGTCAGTCGGCGCGGCAGATCGTCGAGCGCCTGCGGCATGCTCACGCTCGCGCTCCCGTGGGCCATGCACTCGGCCCGGCCGCCATCCGGCCCATCCGGCTCCCAGTACTGCACGAGTCTGCCCAGTGACCTAGCGTACCTATGTCTACCCACGCAGCCTGGGAGGCAGACCTGGCCCGCTACGGCGCGCCGGCCGCCGCCAGCAAGCCTGCCCTCCCTGCCCCCGGCCCCGGCGGGCGGACGCGCCACCGCGGCCGCCCGGGTAAGGTCCCCTCATGCGGACGGTGGCGGTCGTGCT
>JASIJN010000137.1 GCA_030050125.1 Streptosporangiaceae bacterium
CACCGCTGCCACCAGCCGGCGAGCCAGCGGACGAGCCAGTCGGCGAACCGTCGGCCAGCACAAGCCGGGAGGAGGTCGCCTCGAGCGCGGCCTTCTGACGCCCCTGCCGCACCATCGCCTCGAGGTCGCCGCTCGCCTTCGCCAGCGCGCCCCCCGCATCGCAGGCGGCGTCGGCGCGTTCCCAGAAATCGCGGGGCACGTGCTGCCGGCCGGTCTCCACGTTCGCGACCGTGCTGCGGCTGTAGCTGACCCGGGTCGCGAGGCCGGCCTGGCTGAGCCCGGCGGCGCGGCGATAGGCGGCTAACTCGGCGCCCAGCTCACGACGGGCGTTGGCGAGGATCTCTAAGTCCTTCAGCGCCGCTCCCTGTAATTGCGCGTGCCGTTTCCGTTAATCCTGACATATCCGTCGGCCGCCAGCGGCCCGTCCAGCCGGCGGCTGGTGAGCGCCGCTGGCTTGACTAGGGTCCGTTTTGGCGGGAATCCTGGCTCACGTGCCGGACGCCGCTGCGGAGTTCTCCTCCTCCGCCGTCCTGCCGACCCTGCACAAGGCATGCGCGCAGGCGGGCCTGTCCAGCGACGGCGCCGAGCTGCTCCGGCTCGGTGAGAACGCGATCTTCCAGCTCGCCGCCGCGCCGGTGGTGGTCCGGATCGCGCGCTCGGCGGACCGGCTGCACCGGGTGCAGCGAGAGCTGTGCGTCGCCCGCTGGCTGGCCGCCGAAGCCGTCCCGGCCGTCCGCGTCGTCGACGAGATCGACCAGCCGCTCCTGGTCGACGACCGGCCGGTGACGTTCTGGCACACGGTGACCGGCGGCGACCCGGCGCCCACGCACGTCGACCTGGCCCGGCTGCTCGCCGCCTTCCATCACGCGCCCGACTGTCCTTGCGAGCTGGCCAGCTTCGACCCGCTGCGGACAACCCAGTCCCGCCTCGGGACGGCCGAGGGCATCGGACCGGCCGACCACGACTTCCTCGAAGAACGCTGCGCCGTCCTCGGCGACCAGCTGCGGCACCTGATGTTCGCGCTGCCGCGCGGACCGATCCACGGCGACGCGCACACCGGCAACCTGCTCACCGACCGCGGCCAGGTGGTGCTGCTCGACTTCGAGTCCGCGGCTGTCGGCCCGCGGGAGTGGGACCTGCTGCCGACGGCGATCGGGGTGGAACGCTACGGCCGCCCCGAACGCCACTACCGCGAGTTCGCCGACACCTACGGCTTCGACGTCCGCCAGTGGCCGGGGTACCCGGTGCTACGGGAGGTCCGCGAACTGACGATGACCACCTGGATCATGCAGAACATCGGCGAGTCGGCGGCGGCAGCCGCCGAGTTCGCCCTGCGCGTTGGTTCCCTGCGGGAAAGAGACTTCCACCGTGCCTGGCACTGGTTCTGAGCCGCCACCGCGCCGCAGGCGCGCCGCCCCGCAGGCCAGCGCGGGCCCGGGCCGGCGCGTTCAAAATCGTGTCCGGGTGGCGTGCATCTACGCGACGCCATGGCACCTGGCCCGCGAGGCGCCGACGGGCGGCCTGGGCGGGCACCTGACGTTATGGCGGTTCGAGCCGTATTACCGCCTGTCGGCCGACCAGCTCCCGGCCGTGTTACACCGCGAGACCCTCGACCCGGCCACGCTGAGGTTTCAGCGCTGGCAGCATGCCGGGCAGCTCACCGGCGCGCAGATCTGGCTGTTCCGGCTGCCGTCCGGGCAGATCACCGCCGCGCTGAACCTGGACATGCACCTGGAGCTGATCGACACGATCGACCTGCTGGAGGACTGTTACTTCGCCACCGTCTGGGTCGGCGAGGAAACGATCGAGGCCTTGACGCGGACCATGGCCGGCCAGCTCGGCGCGGTCACCGGCGCAGGCCAGGGCTTCCTTCCTGAACGCCACGAGCTCGTGCTGGACCAGTCGCCAGCGCCCAGTGTGGACGACGGGGAAGACCTGATCCAGCGGCTGATCTACCGGGCCGACCTGCCCTACAACAAGGACTACAGCGCCATCCGCTACCCGGCCGAGCTCAACCGCCGGCCCGGGTGGCTGGCCGCCGTCGGCCCGTACGTGAGCGTGATCCGCGGCCACCCGGAGTTCATCGAGAACAGCATCTTCGTCTCCGCGGTGCAGGCGGTCGCCGCCGCGGCCCAGCTGCGGGCGATCCGCGAGGCCGCCTACGCCGACGTGCGCCTGTTCCGGGACTTCGAGACCGCTCACGGCACCACCCAGGCCCGCCGCCGCGTCCTCGAACGCATCGCCGACCAGCTCGGCGACCTGGAGCTGGAACTGTCCTACAGCGTGGAAGCCACCGCCGACCTCGGGCTGCTGGTCCCCTCGCTGCGCGCCGAAAGCTGGCCGGGGTGTTCGACGGCGCCACCAGCCACCCGATCGACCTGGACGCCCCCGCCGTCAGCGTCGACATCTCCGCCGTCAAGGCCGCCGGGGACAAGCTGCTCACCGCCGCGATGCTGTGCACCTGGAGCTACGGGTTCGGCTGCGTGGACGCGGCCAGCGCCCTGGCCGCCCTCGGCAAAGCCCCGGCCCGCTCCTACCTCGCGGTGATGGACGAGCTGTGGCGGGCGCTGCGCGGCGCGCCCGGCCTGGTCGAGCACGCCGACTCCCTGACCCGGCTGAACCGGGCCCGCGGCATGGCCCACATCATGATCACCCACTCGCTCGCCGACCTGGACGCCCTGGCAGGCGAGGAAGACCGGGCCCGGGCCCGCGGGTTCATGGACCGCTCCGCGATCACCGTCCTGGCCGGGCTGCCGCCCCGCGAGCTGGCCCGGGTCGCCGAGATCACCCCGCTGACCGGGCCCGAGCGGGCCCTGGTCGCGTCCTGGTCGGCGCCGGAGTCCTACCAGCCCGGCGCCCGCCACCCCGGCCGCGGCAAGTACCTGATCA
>JASIJN010000138.1 GCA_030050125.1 Streptosporangiaceae bacterium
AGCGGGCGGCGGCGTGCCCGGCGGTGACCTCGGAGGACGCCTGCTCCAGCCCGGCCCGGGTGAACAGCATCTCCTCCGCCCGGCTGAACTTCTCCCTGGCCGCGGCCCGCAGCGCCTGCTGGGTCAGCGCCGCGGCGATTAGGTCCGGCGGGTAGCGCCCACGCAGCGAGCGCGCCAGTTCCAGCGCGCGGTCCGGGCCCACCCGCTCGCCGGCCAGCCGGTCCAGCAGCGCGCGGCCGTCGGCCGACAGCAGCGCCAGCGTCACGCTTTCACCCCCAGACCGAGCCCGAGTTCACCCCAGATCCGCCCCGAGGCTATGCGTTCTGAAAGGAAGTCAGGCCGGCGGCCTACTATCGAGGCCATGAGCCACGATTTTCCCGCCTTCGCCCTGTCACCCGAGCACGACGCGCTGCGCGAGTCGATCCGCGCCCTGGCCGAGGAGAAGATCGCGCCGCACGCGGCCAAGGTGGACCAATCCGCCGAGTTCCCGCAGGAGGCGCACGACGCGCTGGTCAAGGCCGGGATGCACGCGGTGCACATCCCGGAAACCTACGGCGGCGCGGGCGCCGACGCGATCGCGACAGCGATCGTGATCGAGGAGGTGGCGCGGGTCTGCGCGTCGTCCTCGCTGATCCCGGCGGTCAACAAGCTGGGCACCGTGCCGCTGCTGCTGTCGGGGTCCGAGGAGCTCAAGCAGCGCTACCTGCCGCCGGTGGCCAGCGGCGAGGCGATGTTCTCCTACGCGCTGTCCGAGCCCGAGGCCGGCTCGGACGCGGCGGCGATGAAGACCCGCGCCGTCCGCGACGGGGACAGCTACGTCCTGAACGGGGTCAAGCGCTGGATCACCAACGCGGGCGTGTCCCGGTTCTACACGGTCATGGCCGTGACCGACCCGTCCGGCGGAGCCGGGGGGATCTCCGCGTTCGTGGTGGAGGACGGCGACCCGGGGTTCTCGTTCGGGGCGCCCGAGCACAAGCTGGGGATCAAAGGGTCGCCGACCCGGGAACTGTACTTCGACAACTGCGTGATCCCCGCGGACCGGCTGATCGGCGAGGAGGGCAGCGGCTTCCGGACCGCGCTGGCCACGCTGGACCACACCAGGATCACGATCGCGGCCCAGGCGCTGGGCATCGCCCAGGGCGCGCTGGACTACGCGGCGGGGTATGTGAAGGAGCGGCGGCAGTTCGGCCGGCCGGTCGCCGAATTCCAGGGCGTGCAGTTCATGCTCGCGGACATGGCGATGAAGGTGGAGGCGGCCAGGCAGCTGACCTACGCGGCCGCGGGCCGGTCGGAGCGGGCCATGGGCGGCGAGAAGGCCCCGGACCTGACGTTCATGTCGTCGGCCTGCAAGTGCTTCGCCTCGGACGTGGCCATGGACGTGACCACCGACGCGGTCCAGTTGCTGGGCGGTTACGGGTACGTCAGCGACTACCCGGTCGAGCGGATGATGCGGGACGCGAAGATCACCCAGATATACGAGGGCACCAACCAGATCCAGCGCGTTGTCATGGCCAGACAGCTCCTGAAGTAGTCACCGCGGACCCCCTCCATCGTGGCCGTGGGCGCGTATCGAGAGGACCGCTACTTCGACACGATCTACGATGACGACGGGTACGGAAGTATTCCGGCGATCCGGCGCTCGGTCTGTCCAACCCTGTGCTGAGCCTGTACCTGAGATGGGAGAACTGATGTGCACGAGTTCAGTGTGATCAGCGGCGAGCTGATCCGTGACATTATCAGCAGTCACAGGAAAGAGATAATGCGGGAAGTGCAACAGGCGTACCTGACGCATGAGGACGGTGACTCGATTAATCCCCGCAGTTATTTCCTGCGCTTTCCGGCAAAACCGGACAGTAGGATCATTGCTTTACCTGCGTACCTAGGCGGCGACGATGCCATCGTCGGCATCAAGTGGATCGCCAGCTTTCCGGGGAATATCAGTAGCAACCTCCCGCGCGCTTCCGCGGTTATCATTCTGAACGATTATGAGACCGGTTACCCATTCGCTTTACTCGAAGCTTCCCAGATCAGCGCCGCTCGTACGGCCGCTTCTGCGGTTCTCGCTGCCCAAGCCCTGACCGGCCGCTCGGAGGCCGTGCAGATTAGTGTTGTCGGGGCAGGTATCATCGGACGCAGCATACTGGAATTCTTCTCTGCGCAGAAGTGGACGTTCGGGCGCGTCGTCATCCATGACCAGGTGGCGGAATATGCCGCCGCCATGGAAGAGTACGTGACTTCTCGCCTGGGCTACTCTGCCAGTACTGTCAACCATCTGGAGTCGGCCTTGGCCGGTGCGCAGATCGTGGTGCTGGCCACCACGGCTGCGGAGCCATACATCGAGGAACCCGAAGCTTTCGCGCCGGGTACAGTGGTGCTGAATATCTCCCTGCGCGACATCAGCCCGGAGATCATCGTATCGTCATACAATGTGCTCGATGACGTCGAGCATTGCCTGAATGCCGGCACGTCTCCGCACCTGGCCGAGCAAAGATATGGGCACCGCGAGTTCATCACCGGCACGCTCGCTCAAGTTATCCGGAGGATCGCCGTGACGGGCGCAGATAAGCCGGTTATTTTCTCGCCATTTGGACTTGGTGTTCTCGATCTCGCGGTCGGCAACCTGGTCTACCGAGTAGCCTTGGCCAGCGGACGAGCTACGGCTATTCCCGGCTTCTTCGCCGAGACAAGGCGCTGGTAAGCGATGACTCTGGCCCCCCGCCACAACGTCGGCAAATCGACGAAGGGAAACTCGCGCTCAAGAGGCAGAATACAAGCAGGCTCGTTCAAGCTCGCGGATGACGTCGTAGTCCGCAACAATCTGCTCTGGATTGTCCGAGCACAGGTACAGGTGACCCGGCGAGGACTCTGCGTCAACGGTCGGGCCGAACGGTGTCCCGGCCGGGTCGTAGAGCGTCACCGCGGCGAAGGACTTCAGCGCGCGAATCTGGTCCATCCGCTCCGTCGGCGGCACGATGCCGGCATAGGGGCTGAAGAGCGTGACGTACCGGACGTGCGTCAGCAGCCGGTAGGCGGGGAGCTGGCCGCTGGTCACCAGGTCCGGCCGGGCGACTGCCATGGCGAGCTGCTCGACCTGGTTGGTGCCGAGGCACCGCTTCACCACCGCGGGGTCGTGCACGCCACCGAGGCGGGCACCGCACTCCACCAGCACCGGGCCGTCGGGCCCAATGATGATCTCGGTATGCGCTGCCGCATTCCAGACCTCGAGCGCGTCGAGTACCCCGCGTGCATAGCCGGCCAGCTCGGCCACCACGGGCTCATCGGGCGGAACGGGGCACTCGTAGTCGTAGCAGATCTCCCTACCCGGCAGCTGGCGCTTCTGATAGCGCCATACCTCGGCGATGTGGTGAACACCGGCTCTGCTGACCGTATTGACGAAGTACTCTTCACCGGTAAGGCATTGCTGGGCGAGCACGGTCTTGTTGGCTTCGCCCCACAGGTTCGCGCCGGCCATTATCCGCGCGTGTGAAGCGCGGATCTGCTCCGGTGTCCGGCAGACGTAGACGTTGACCCCTCCGCCGCTGGTGACGGGCTTGAGCACCACTGGCCACGGCCGCGCACTCGCCCACGCCACGACCGCGTCGGCGTCAGGCGAGGCGAAGCTGGCTGCCGTGCGCAGTCCCGAACCGGAGACGGCGAGCACCATTTCGTGCTTGTCCCGGCGCGACCGAGGTCGGCTCATGCCATTGCCAGGCGTACCGAGTTCAGCGCTGAGCTCATCGGCAAGCAGCACCCCGCACTCACTGCCCGCCAGCACGATGCCGACCCCGGCATCGCGCAGCGCGGCGGCGGTCGCACGTACATCGCCGGCGTGCGTGAACTCGCTGACGAAGTCCTGCGGCTGGTAATACTCATCTTCCTCGTGCAGGCCGCTTTCCACGTGCACGCACCGTATGCCATAACGTCGAAGTTCCGGCGCTATGTTGTTGGCCATCCGGTACGCGTCGACGATGGCGCAGATCATGGCGTGGCTCCTTTACCGACGAGCATCCTGATGTCGTGCCGGTGCCGGGCCGCCGTGCCGATGACGACGAGCACGACGACGCCGACGATCACGGCAAGGGTGACCGGCGACGGCGACAGCCGGGGATCGAGGAACTGGAAGGCGAACACGAACACCGGCGAGAGCGATGAGAGCAGTTCGGCGGTGATCGGCTCGGTATGGCCGACCCCGACCTGGAACAGGTAAATGGGCAACCCGATGCCGACGACCGCGAGAATCGCCGACGGCGCGATCGCGGCCACGAACCTCGGGTCACCGGTCACCGCGAGGATGCCCCAGGTTACTAACACTATGGCGAAGAACCTGACCGCCAGTATCGAGCGCGTGCCGTGGCCGGCCTCGCTGAGCCGTTTCGCCCAGATGACAGTGCAGGTGCCAGACAGCGCGCTGACTACGATCAGCACCAGGCCTGCGGCCGCCGCTGCCGTCCCGATCTTGCCCACAGCGCTGTTGCCAGTGAACGATCTCCATTCCAGCACGCCGATCAGCGCACAAGCCCCCGCGGCTACCGCGATCTCGGTGCGCAGGACCATCGTCCCCGGCCGCAGCAGCGGGCTGAGCGGCAGCGTGAACACGAGCTCCAGAGTGAACACGGATACACTGACAATGGCGGGTTCGAGGTACTTCAGCGCGTACAGCGTGCCCAGCCAGCACACGGCGGTCACGAAGTTGATGGCCAGGACATCGTTGCGGCTGACCCGCCATGGCCGCAGCGTGGCGCGTAGTCCGCCGCGCGCCGCGCCGAAGGCCAGGAAGAACAGGGCGACCATAGTGAACGACAACGCCGCCACCGTGACCGGGTCATGTGTCTGTAACTGGTTGCCCGCGTAAACATCGAGCATCGCAGTGGACACCGCGAAACCCAGCAGCGGTATCACGCCACGCCCGATGCCGCCGGAGCTCAGGTGTAGTCCTCGACCTGGCCGTCTCGCACGACATCTAGTGTGACACAGTGGAACCCGCCGCCCAGCACGCGAGAATGACGCAGGCGATGGGGCAGCACGGTGATGCGCTGCTGCTCGAGGGCCGCGATAAGCTCTACCTGGTCGCTGTCCACGATTGCGACCTCTGGGCTAACCATGAGCAGGTTCATGCCCAGCCAGGGTGCGCTCAGCGGATGGCGCACGACGGTTGGGATATCCCGGATCTGCGGGGACCACAGCACGTCCCATTTCCGGAACGGCTGCGGAACGGTATCCCGCGTCAACCGGGCTGGGTTGAGCAGGACCAGGCCGGGTCGCAGCAGCGTGATCGTGGTGTCAATATGGGTGTAGGCATACACGCCGCGAAGCGGGTGGATGCGGAAATCGCCGATCATGCCGAGCATCGATTCCAGCCAGCGCAACCCGAGCTCGTTCCCGCTACCGGATACCTGGTAAATGATGTCCTTGCCGATTCGCAGCACATTAGCCGCGTCGAATGCGGGCTCCCCCTCGCCGAGCACCGGCAGGCCCTCGGCGCTGATCGAGAACAAATCATCGGCTAGCCTCGGCTTAGGCGCGCAGACCCAATTCGCGCCGCGAAGGAGGTATTCCTGGAAAAGCTCGTGAAGCCCGAGGTTCTCGAAGTATCGCGCCCGCATCGGGCTTGGCGTCTCAATGATAGTGGAGCCTACGACGAGCGTGATATCCCGGGGGCAGTATGACAGATATCCTTCGCTTGCCCAGTCTGGCGTACTGAATTGTTTCGCGTGATCCGGCGCGGCCGGTTGGCGTACTTTCACACCCATTTCGGTGAGCGTAGCTACGAGAATGGCCAGATCCTCCGTTGTCTCCTCGATGACCTGGCGGGGGAATTCTCCTACGGCGACCTTCTCGAGCTCTGCCTTGGTCAGACTAGGATAACAGGCCAGCCACGCCGAGACGTCGGTCATCGCGGGCAGCCGTGCGTGCGTGACATCGCCGACAATGACTTCCCTCAGCTGCGTGAACTCGTCCCACGAGTTCACCGCCGGCGCGGTAGCCTGAGCGATTGTCTCCGTCCCGTTCTTCATAACTGCCACCTAGCTGATATTGATTCCCTCGTCTTGAAGAAGACCCGCTGGCCGCCGATGACGGGGCGCTCGAAGGTCCCGGGTATACCGGTCCGCATTAGCCAGCCGTCGTGGTAGAGCGTGTTCCGGTAGTTCGCGTCCAGGTCTGGGCACACGCACAGCGCGAGATCCAGGTCTGGCCGTTCGCTGAGAAGCTGCAAGCAACCGCTAAGCGTCGCGCCGCTTGATCCGCCCACGCCTATCCCGGCATCGCGGGCGAGCGCCCGGCAGGTGGCAATGGCTTCTGCATCGGACACGATCACGTGCGGTGCCCGGCTTGCGGCATCAATGAAGGCGGACGGATTGCTCGCGCCGATGCCAGTGAGCACCCGTCGTCCGACTGGTCCGCCGAAGATGCTGGAGCCGCGAACGTCCACCGCCACACAGGTCACGTGCGGGCATTCCGCCGCCATGTAAGAGCGGAGTCCGGCGAATGTCCCGCCGGTGGACACCGGCACGAACGTGACCGGGAGGTCCGGGCCGAGCTGGCTGGCCAGCTCCGGGCCAGTCCACCAGCGGTGGGCTGCGACGTTCGCCGGATTTTCGTACTGATTCGTCCATAGCGCATCCGGATCGGCGCGCAGGATCTCTCGTACCCGGGCGATCCTGCGCTGCAGATGCAAGCCGTCATCGGTCCGTTCGACCTCGACGATTCGCCCGCCGTACTCGCGGATGCGAACGCCCATGGCCGACGGCAAGCGGTCATCGACCACAGCGATGAACGGAATGCCCAGGTCACGGCAGATCCCGGCAAGTGCCACGCCAAGGTTCCCCGACGTGGACTCGACCACCGTCGTCCGGTCGAGGACCCGGTCAGCCACCGAGCCGATTAACGCGAGCGCCGTCCGGCCCTTGATCGAATCCCACCGCGACCAGCCGTCCAGCTTCAGCAAGATGGTACGCGGCCGACCGCCGAGGACGACACTGACCTGTGCGACTGGCGTCGGCTCGGTCCGCTGGATCGTATCGGTTATATACGACGCTATCCGGGCCTGCTTGCTGCTGGCCTGGTTCCCCGATGCCGGAATTGGACCGCACAAACGCTGTACGGTGCGTGGCACGTCTGCGATCGCGGCCGTCCGGCGGCTACCGGTCACGGCCGCCCCGGGCGAAGGATTCCTCATGAATCTTCCCATCGAGCGGTCTGGCCGAAGAACTCTGGCACCGGCGTGGCGAGCCCCTGCCGCGAGGCCACCTGATGAACGTGCGCGCCCACCGCGATATCGACGGGCGTGTGGACTCGCCGATGGCCGGCCGTAGGGACTCCTGGAGCAGATCGCGCTCGACGCGTCCGCGGACGTGGAGGTATAAGGCCATGTTGAACGTCGGATGGTCAGTCTGAGCCTGACGTACATCCCAGACTTCCCGCTGGGCGTGGGACAGCGGAAGCTTCCCAGTCATCGGCGGGGTTCCCGTCGCTCGATCGCTGCATCGCGACCGAGTTGCGCAGTCGCTGAGCGGCGGGGGCTGGTCAGCGCACCGAGTGCGCCGAAACGAGCCGCGCTACCTGGATAGAGTCGCCACTCGCCTTGGGGAACCGATGTGGCTGTTGCCCCGTCCATGTCTCCTAGTGTTGCGCACCTGCCGGTCGTGAACACGTGCGGGGCCCGTCACGCAGTCATCGGCTGGCGTAGGCTGAGCCGTCGCATATTAGTCCACAACCGACCGGATATGGGCTGGGCATTCCTTGCGCGTGCCCCTCGTGCCCTCCAGCCGCCAGCCCAGCGGTACCTCCTGGTTAGCTGGCCAGGCAGAGTATTGCTCCTCGTGGCCGAGAACGACGAGATACATTGCTCCGCTCGCGGTCGGTGTGGTCATACGATCCCATTTCTACATTCGGCCGTTCTTGTCCGGCTGTGCGAAACCAAGACTGCCCCGGGCGGCTATAAGCCATCTATATTATGTCTATATCTGCAGGTAGCACTGCATGTCTATATCTGCAGGTAGCACTCCGAATTATGCATTCGGCAAGATGAGCTGCTGACCGAGGAACAGCTAGTGCCATAGCAGATGACGTTTGCCCTGGGACCTTGGCCGGGTAGCTGCCGCTGGTGGTGCTGATCCTTGAGACTGGCCGGGTGAGCGAACGCCTGCGGGTGCGTGAGATTGATGATGATGAAGGCCGGCGGCTGGTGCGGATCGTGCGGCGTGGCAGCGGGTCGGTGGTGACCTGGCGGCGGGCGCAGATGGTGCTGCTGTCGGCGCAGGGCATGGACGTGGCCGCGATCGCGAAGGTGGCGTTCACCAGCCAGGACCGGGTCCGGGATGTGATCCGCAACTTCAGCGTTGACGGGTTCAGCTCGCTGTATCCGCGGTACAGGGGCGGTCGGCCGCCGAAGTTCACGCTGGCGCAGCGGCGGGAGATCAAGAAGATCGCCAGGTCCCGGCCCGTGGAGCATGACCTGCCGTTTTCCGCCTGGAGCTTGTCGAAGCTGGCCGAGTTCCTGGTCGCTGAGGGGGTGGTCGACGACATCAGCCATGAGGGCCTGCCGGTCTTGCTCCGCGAGGAAGGCGTCAGTTTTCAACGGCTGAAGACCTGGAAGACGTCCCGGGATCCTGATTACGCGGTGAAGAAGGCCCGCATCGAGCACCTGTATGCCATCGCCGACGGCGAGGTGACCCCGGATGAGGGCGAGCCGGAAGTGATCTTCTGCGTGGATGAGTTCGGTCCGCTGAACCTGCAGCCCCGGCCGGGCCGCCAGTGGGCCGCGGTCAGCGGCAAGGGCAAAGAACCCGGCCGGGCGCCGCGGCGCCGGATGCGCGCCGCCTACACCCGCACCGCCGGGGTGCGGCACCTGCTCGCGGCGTACGAGGTGGGCGAGGACAAGCTGTTCGGGCACATCAAGCCGCGCAAGACCCGGGCCCGGTTCCTGGAGTTCTGCCGCTACCTGCGTTCTCTTTACCCGCCCGAGACCAGGATCGCGATCGTCTGCGACAACTTCAGCCCGCACCTGACCACCGCCAAAGACCCCCGGGTCGGGGAATGGGCGAAGACGAGCAACGTCGAGATTGCCTACACGCCGACGAATTCGTCCTGGTTAAACCGCGTGGAGGCGCAGTTCACGGCCCTGCGGTACTTCGCGCTCGACGGGACCGACCATGCCAGCCACAAACAGCAGGCCAGCATGATCCGCCGGTACATTATCTGGCGCAACAACAACGCCTACGACCAACGGCTACGCCGGGTCGTCACCCGGGTGAACGTTGCCTGATGCGGCACTACATTTGCGCAGCCGGCTCTGGAGGAAGCTCCCGCTATGTTCAGGAACCAGGCGACAGCAACCGCTCATCTCCCGTGATGATTGCCCGAAGGGTTTGTTGCAGCTTGACGTCCGGATCCACGCCTAGCTCCTCCATGAGTAGGCGACGACCTTCATTGTAGACTCTTATCGCGTCGCTCTTGCGGCCAGACCGGCAAAGAGCGCGCATGAGTTGGTCGCGAAACATCTCGTGCATCGGATATTGCACACTAAGCGTCTGCAACTCGGGTAGTATTTGCGTGTGTCGGCCTAACACAAGGTCGGCTTCGATCCTGCTCTCGAGCGCCGTCATCCTGCCTTGCTCCAGCGAAGCGCTCTGCTCTTCAGAAAATGTCTCTGTGGCATTGCTAAGCGCTGGACCGTGCCATAGCCGCAGGGCTTCAGCCAAATGATCAGCAGCACTCCGATACTCGGCGGTATTTAGCTCGGATATTCCTAATTCCGACAGTTGACGGAACTTGTCATAATCGAGAAAGGCGTTCCTGAATGCCATACGGTATCCCGAGCCGACGCGATAGAAATCGACTGCACCAGAAAGACGCCTGCGTAACCTCGACACATACGTGTATAGTTGGGCAGCTACAGTTCTAGGAGGATTATCATCCCAGAGAAGGTGTATCAGCCTCCTGTCGCTGACCACTTCTTCATGCTCGATGAGGAGGGCTGCTAAGACCGTTATCTGCTTCGCTCCGCCAAGCGGTAAAATGCTTTCTCCCTGACGGGCTTCAACCGGTCCGAGCACACTAAAATCCGTGAAGCGCCCAAGTGGGACGCACCGCGACTCCCTCTCGCTGCGCTGCGGTAACGAGCGGGCCTGCTCACTCATACAGCATCCTTGATCGGGCACACCTGACATTTCCTGCGAACATATCCGCGCGTCACAGGGGTCCAGGGGTCTTGGGTGGCGCGCAGCACCCTGGAAGTCAGCGGGCCTCGTAGCCTCAGCGGGGCCGGAAAGGCGAGCGGCGGCGCAGCGGACCCAGCGCTGGTGGCCGAAGAGACAGTGACCTGCGTGGTGCAGGTGTCCGGGAAGGTGCGCGCCCGCTTGGAAGTTCCCCCGGGCATAGGTGAGCATGAACGTCGTGAGCGGGCACTCCATGCGGGAAAGGTCATCGTGGCGCTTGATGGGGCGAGGGTCAGGGACGTCATCGTGAAAGCTGCGGGTCTTGTGAACATCGTCCCCGGCTAGGGCGATCCGTCGGCCGGTCTCGGGACGCGCGAACTGGAGCCAGGCTGCTTACGGGCGTGCCGCGGGAGGAAGCTCGTCTGCCGGAGCGACAGGCCACGCCAGCGGATCGGGCCCCAGCGTCAGCAACTCGCCCGCCTGTGATTCGCACCAAGGAGAGACCGCAATCCGGCCATGCATGACGTCCGACGCGAATCGGTCCCAAGGCACCCACCTCACCTCCATCACCTCATCGGCGGCCGGCTCGGGCGTGTCGTCGGTGACGGCCCGGAATACCGGGCACATCTCGTTCTCCACGATGCCGTTGTCCATGCTCGCCCGGTACCGGAAGGTCGGCAGCACCAGATCCGTGCGCACTGCCTCGATGCCGAGCTCAGCTCGCAGTCGGCGCGCGATGCCGGTGTAGATGCCCTCACCAGGCAGCGGGTGCCCGCAGCAGCTGTTCGTCCACGTCCCTGGCCAGGTCAGCTTCGTCAACGCTCGCCTGGTCAGCAGTAGCTCGCCGCGGTCGTTGAACACATAGCAGGAGAACGCCAAGTGCAGCGGTGTCTCACGATCATGTGCGGCGGACTTACTCAGCGTGCCGGATTGTTTGCCCTGCTCGTCCAGCAGGACGACCGCCTCCTCCACGCACGCTCCTTCGGTCCGGTCCCGCGTAAAACGATCACAGCCCACCGCAGCCGACTCAAGTAAGACGCCTGGTCGACAAGCAACTAACGATAGAAAGCTCGCAATCCGCTGAGAATAATGTAACTCGCGACAACCTGAGTTCACGTAGTCGGCAGCGCGACCGGCTTCGCGGCTGATGCGCCTCAGCCGGGGAAGTCCTCCGGGCGCTGCCCGGCCGGCGTCCAGCCCGACGGCACGGCCGGCCGGTGCCACGCCTGCCCGTCTAGCCCGCCACGATCGACAGCACCGCACGGTGTCGCCGTCGCGCAAGAAGACGCTGACGCCGCCCTGCTCGCCGGGCCTGGCGGCCCAGGCCTGGCCCATATCGGCCAGCTCCTGCGCGGTCCGGAAGTTGTGCTCAACGGGCCCGACGCGCTCGTCATTGGTCACGTGGAAGTCGTAATTGAAGTGCCAGCCCGGAGATAACGGGAGATAGGGAGTGCGTCAGGGACATCGGTGCTGGATCCGTGCTGACCCTAGCCGCACTACACGCCGCCTGCCTGCGCAAACTGCCCGCTAATCGACGACCACCCAGATCTACGAGGGCACCAACCAGATCCAGCGCGTGGTCATGGCCCGCCAGCTGCTGAAGTAGCCCGGCTGAGCCGACCTGGTCGTCGGCCAGCCATCGTCATCCCTGTCATCGTGGGCATGCCGGAGTTATCGTGTGGTTGGCCTGGCTGACTATCAGGATCGGCCTTGGCACGCGGAGGAGTGGCATGGGCGGGCTGCTGCTGGCGGCGGTGGGTGATGTCCTGGTTGACCGGCCGGACCCGGATGGGGCGCTGGCTGGTGTCCGCCCGTTACTGGCCGAAGCGGACGTGGTGTTCGGGAACTTCGAAGGCGTGCTGACCGATGCGCACGCCGTGGTTCCGGGTGCCTCGCAGGCATCGGTCGTGCCCCCGGCGAACGTCTCGGGCCTGGCCATCTTCGACGTCATGTCCCTGGCCAACAACCACTCGATGGACGCCGGGCGGGGGGGCCTTGCCGACACGATGGCCGCACTGGGCGGCCAGGGCGTCCTGACCGTCGGCGCGGGCCCCATGCTGGCGGACGCGCTGGCGCCAGTGATCGTGGAGCGAAGCGGGCTGCGGATAGCCTTCCTGGCGGTTTCCGCGGTCCTGCAGCACGGCGCCGAGGCCTCCCAGGGCGTGCCAGGGGTGGCGCCGCTGCGCGCTGAAGACGCTTATTTTCCGGTACACCCGGGGATCAGCTGCCCGGGCGTGCCGCCCCGGGTGGTGTCCATACTCAATGAGGCCGACTGGGAGCAGCTTGCCGCGGCGATCGCCGGGGCCAGGCAGCAGGCCGATGTCGTTGTGGTGTCCGCCCACTGGGGCGACCACACCCAGCCGTGGGTGCTGACCGACCACGAGCGGCTGTGCGCGGAGCTGATCACCGAGGCTGGCGCGCATCTGGTGATGGGCCATCATCAGCACATGCTCCGCGCGGTTGAGTTCATGGACGGCAAGCCCGTGCTCTACGGACTGGGGCACATCGTGTTCGACTACCTCAGGATGAGCGAGGAGCTGGCCAGCTACGGGTTCGATGTGACCGGCCAGACCGCAGATGAGCTCGCCGCCGCGTTCGGCGAGTACGGGATATACCCAAGGCCCGAGCACCCGGCGTTTCCCTTTCACCCGCTGGCCCGGCGAACCGGGGTCGCGGTGCTCCAGATCGACGGGTCCGGCGTTACCATGTGCGGCATCGTGCCCTGCGTGATCGACGAGACGGGGACCGCCCGCCCGCTGCGACGTGACCACGAAGACTGGCTTCCGATGCTGCGGTTCCTGCGGGAATGCCAGTCGCGGGCCCGGCTCAGCACGACGGTGGAAGACAACGGCAGGGACGTCGGCGGCTACCCACTGCTCGAGTTCTGCGGCCCGGCGGCGGCCGGGTCAGCCGAGTAGCGGGTCCAGCAAGGCCGCGGCCTGGTCGATCCCGGCCCGCCAGATGCCAGGGTCGGTGATGTCGATGCCCGCGAGGGCGAGCTGGCCCGCCGGCGCGGCTGAGCCTCCGCAGCGCAGGAACTGGTGGAATCGCTCGGGGAAGCCGTGCGGATCATGGGTGTACGCCGCGTAGAGGCCGAGGCCGACCAGCCGCGCGAACACGTAGGAGTAGCAGTAGAAGCGCTCGTGCACGAGGTGGGGGACTATCGCCCAGAACAGCCCCCACCGGTCGGGCGCCTGCACACCCGGCCCGTAGAACTGCCTGCCGCACTCGGCCCACAACCCGCGGATGCGCGAGTCGGTGAGCGTGCTTCCCTCGGCCCGCAGCTCATGGGCGCGGGTCTCGAATCGGGTGAGGAACGTTGGCAGGAAAATGGACTCAAGGGTACCCTCGGCCCGTTTGGCCATCAGCAGCCGCCGGATCCGCCGGTCCTGCTCACGCTCTATCAGCCGGTCGTAGACGAGCAGTTCCGCCAGGGCCGGCGCGACCTCGCTCAGCGCCAGCGGCGCGTCGAAGGTCAGGCCGTCCCTGTAACGGCCGGCGACCGAGAAGTGCACGGCGTGGCCGAGCTCGTGGGCCAGGGACACGACGTCTTCGACGGTGCCGTAATACGAAAGCAGCACGCAGGGCAGCTTCCCCGGGCCCAGGCTGCGGCAGAACGCTCCGCCGCGCTTGCCCGGCCGTGGATCGGCGTCGACGTGCCCGGCCGAGAACATTTCCCTGACCAGGTCGCCTGCCCAGCCGGCGAGGCCGTCGAAGGCCTCGATGACGGCCTGGGCAGCGCTGTCATAGGGGATGGCCGGCATCGGCCCGGCCGGCGCGCGCATGTCCTCGAACCGCAGCCGGTCCATGCCGAGCAGCTCGGCCTTGCGCGCGAACCACCGCTGCGGCAGCTCATAGTGCTGCTCCGCGATGCCGAGCATGTCGTCAACGACCTGGGAGGGCAGGTCATTCTCCAGATCCCGCTCGGATCGTGGGTGCGAAAACCCGCGCAGGGCGTCCACGCTGAGCTTGTCCGCGACGAGGGTGTCGAGGCAGTGGGCCAGGACGTCGGCCATCGGTTCCAGCGCGTCAAAAATGGCCGTCAGGGCATCAGCCCGCAGCCCGGCGTCATCGCACTCCAGCCAGCGCCGCGCGTCTTCGAGCGACTGAGGCTGTCCCCGCACGGCGGGGCGCAGGCCCTCGGTGACCTGATTGTGCAGGGCGACCCACGCGGTGGTGGCCGCCGGCTCACGGGCCGCCAGCGCGGTCTCCGCCTCCTCGGGAAGGCTATAGTCCACGACGCTGCGGACCACCTCGAGAAAATGCCGGTATTCCTGCAGCGCCGCGTCGGCGAGCAGGTCCTTGGCGCGGTGATCTGGCACCGTCAGCCATTCAAGCTCGGCGAACTGCACGAGCTCATCCATCTCGTCCATGACGGCCTCGGCGCGCGCCCGGCGATCGATGGCCCGGATGTCGCCGGACGCGACCGCCACCGCGGCGGCGGTCATGCCGTCCAGGCATAGCGCCTGACTGCGTAGCTCCCCGAGCTCAGCAAGCGCGACGGCGATCTCCCCGGCCGGGCGGGAGTACAGCGCCCCCTGGTAGAGGTCGGCGAGCCCACGGCACCGGTCCAGCAGGGCGGCGCACCGCAAGTCCAGGTCCGCGTCCTCGATCGTGTACACCGACGAATCCCACCGGGCGATCCCAGACCCGGCGTCGCCCTGGCCCGCCGCCCCTCCGCCATCACCGGTCACTGATAACACGCAGCCCTCTCTTTACCCATGCGATTCCTATTACCCCTTGCGATTGCTATTAGCGCGCGAGGCGCGCCCGTTACTGCCAAAAATTCTAACACCCGGGCCACGGCATGATCCTAAGGATCATGATGAGCGACGTGTTAGCCAACGCACTGCTTGCGTGGGCCAAGAGCGGTCGTTAAGATCAGGATCACCTGTCTCTCTATATGTTTCCCCCTGTCCGCTGAGGAGGTGAACGGAATGCGAATCAAGAAGCGTAAGAGCAGTGTGGCTGGCCTAAACGCTGTGGCGTAACCCCAGCACAGCCCCGTGGGCTGCGGCATTGCCGCGGCCCACGGATGCCGTTAGCCCCGCGCGGACTGGTTTATTGTGCGTCCCTGGAGATTGCTGACATGGCGCCACGGCCATCATTAAAGGAAACGAGTCCCGTTTACCACGTCGGCGACCTAATCTTGATACAAGCGTGCGGGGCGATGCTGGAGATCGAAGACCCCGACGGCAGCCTGCGCCGCCTGCTCGCGCTGATAGATGGCAGCCGTACGGTCGAGGAAATCGACCGGGACTTCCATGCGGCCGTGCCGTCCTCCATGCTGGACGTGGCTAAGGCGATCAGGGACCTGGATGAGGCCGGCGTCTTGATCGACGCCGCCGAGCCCGTCCGTCTTGACGCATACGAACTTGAGCGATGGCGGCGTAACCTCGGGTTCTTCGAAACCTACTCCAGCATGTCCGCCAGCAAGTACGTGATGCAGGAGAAGATAAAAAACTGCAAGGTGACCTTGCTTGGCCTGGGAGGTATCGGCTCGCACATCTCGCTCGACCTGCTGGGGCTCGGCATCCAGGATCTGCGCGTGGTGGATTTCGACAAGGTCGAGCTTTCCAACCTGAACCGGCAGATCCTCTATACCGAGGCGGATATAGGCCAGCCCAAAGTCGAGCTGGCGGTACGGCGCCTGCGGGCATACTACCCGGCCGCTGCAATAGAGGGCATCCAGCGCCGGCTCAATTCGGCCGATGACGTCTACGCCGTGGTGGACGGGCGTGACTTCACGATTTGCGTGGTGGACAAGCCGCGGCTGCGAATGCAGGCCTGGGCTAACCAGGCACATATCCGGGCCGCCGTTCCCTACGCTGTCGGCGGTGTCGAAACCCAGCGGGGGCTGATGTTCATGGTCATTCCCGGCGTTACCGGCTGCACGGAGTGCTGGCGGCTGGCGGCCGCCGACGACCCGCAAACCCGCGCGCTGCGCGCGCAGATGGAGCCTCCCGGCGACGTCAGCAGCGGCATTGACCTGGCCGCCTTCGGGCCGCTGGTCACGACGGTGACTGCCATGCTGGTCACCGAGTTCGTGCGCCACGTCACCGGGATCGCGCCGCCGGTTAGCGCCGGGCGGCTCATGGAGATCCGGTTCGGGGACTTCGTGCTCCGCGAGGCGGAGCAGTGGAGCAGACTGCCACACTGCCCAGTATGCAAGGACGCGATCCCGGCAACTCAGCCGAGATGAGCCAGGCCGGGGCGCTCTCGGGCCAGACCAGCCAGCGGAAGGGCTCGCTGCGGAACTACCGGCTCCTTTTCGGCGCCTTCTTTGTCTCCACCGCCGGAGATTGGCTGTACAAGCTGGCACTGCCGCTGCTGGTGCTGCGGACGACGGGGTCGGCGCTGCAGACCGCCGCTGTCTACAGCCTCGAGTACTGGCCCTACCTGCTCCTTGGCCTCGCCGGGGGGGTGATCGCCGACCGAGCCAATCGGCGGCTCCTGCTGGTCCGCGCGGACGCGCTCGCCGCGGCCGTCGTTGGCCTGCTGGCGGTGCTGGTCTGGCAGGGCGAGGCCCGGCTCTGGATGGTGTACGTCGCCGCGTTCGCCCTGTCGGGGATCAGCCCGGTGTACCAGGCCACGTTCCAGGCATTAGTGCCCCGCACCGTCCCGGCTGAGCGGTTGAACTGGGCCAACTCACGGATCCAGGCCTCGCAGGGCGCGCTTGACATCGCCGGCCCGTTGCTGGGCGCGGGCGCGGTCGCCGCCTTAGGCACCTTGGGCGCGCTGAGCCTGGACTCCGCGTCCTATGCGCTGTCCGCACTGACCGTGGCCCTGATGGCCCGCGCGGTGGCCGAGCGTCGGCGGGTCGGCCACGGCACCGTCCTGACCGACTCGCGCGCGGCGGTGTCCTTCCTGCGTCACACCCCGGTACTGCTGTGGGGTTCCCTGCTGGCCAGCGGGAACGCGTTCGGTACGTTCATGATCGAGTCGAATATGATCACCTACCTGGTGCGGTTCCAGCACCAGCCGGTGGCCTCGGTCGGCATCGTGTTCGCGGCACTCGGCGCCGGCTCGCTGGCTGGGGCCCTCGTGGTGACGCGAATCCCGCGAGCCGCGAGGCCCGGCTTGCTGATCATTATGTGCACAGAGGCCGGCGGCGCGGCCACTGCCCTGCTGCTGTTCCTGCACAGCCTGCCTGCCATCGCGGCGGCCTGGTTCGTGCTCGGCGCCGTTATGATGATCTTCATCGTGACCTTCACCACGCTGCGCCAGCGGCTGATTCCCGAAGAGATGCTCGGGCGGGTCATCATCCTCAGCCGGATGCTGGCGTTTGGCCCGCTGCCGCTTGCCCCCCTGATCGGCGGTGCCCTGCTCGGCGCCACCGGTCACTTCTGGCTGGTCCTTGCCGTCTCCGTCGCCATCCAACTGGGCACGGCGACGATCGCCCTAGTCACCCCGCTGCGCACCGCCACCGGCATTCCAGCCTGATGGCCGAGGGACCTATCCCGGCCTGGCGGCATCCGGCTGACGCGGAAACGGTTAGCTTACCTGGCTGAACATGCCCAGCCTCAGCTCGCATGTGACGAGCCCGTCCTCGCCAGGGAACCAGAGGCCGTCGGGTCCCGGCAGCATCTCGGTAATCTCGATCTGCCCGGATGTTTTCCTGGCTAGCCGGACTAGCTGCCTGACCAGGAGCGGCGCGTCGAAGTCCACGTAGATTGGCTTGGCCTCACCGGAAACCTTGACGAACACATGCCGGGGCAACCTGTGATCCCGCTGGACCCTCTTCGCCCGCAGGAAGTCACCACCAGCTATGTCATCGAAACGGGCGCTGCCATAGGCAATCGGCCGGGCAAACTCCTCCGCTGGCACGTTCCAGCGTTCCCGCTGGAGGATCGTCCGGCCGAGCTCAAGTCGCGGCACATGGGAAAGCCCGGCGGACTTTACCGGCGGACCCGAGTAGTACCTCGGCCAGCCGAAGATGGTGAACGGGTTGCGCGGGAGCTGGAAGGTCCCGAGGGGCGGCCCCATCAGACGCACGAACGTACGCAGGCGCGGTGCGTACAGCCGCAGGCGGGATCCGTCCAGAACCACCTGCAGGTCGTGCAGGGCCAGCACCTCACTCCGGTCCTTGGGCGATCGGCCTTGCACCTCCACGTCGATGCCTGGCAGCGAAAGCTGAGCCAGCGTCTTGTCCGAGTGTGACCGGATCACGTCCGCCACGATCTCGTCGGCCGGCAGCAGCGCCGCGTACCTGGCCGCCACTTGCGCGCCGAAGCTGGTGTCGAACGCCTGCAGGAACGATCCCAGCGGCCCGTGACTTAGCAGTTCCCTCACCGCGTGACACTCACCGACGAGCACACGGAACGAGCCGCGGCGAATGCTTTCCGCGGAGTCGGCGACGACCATGAGGTCGATGTTGCAGACGGCCGGCGTCGGTACCGAATGCGCGTCGAGCAGCGCGCCCAGCCGCTGGCCGTCTATCGTGACGACTGACTCGCCTGTAGCCGACGCCGGCAGCAGCTCGTCTCGCACCAACTCGTTGAGCGAGTCGATCTCGCGGTCGATCGCCAGGTACCGGGGCTCGATGCGGTCCAGGTCATCGAGGAAGTCCCGGAGGAACACGACCGGAGACACCGACCGTCCGGCCGGGAAACGCGTCTGCCACCAATCGGCAAGCAGATCCCGTTCGGCCGTCAGCCGACGCCTCGGGCCCAGCAGGAACAAGTCATAGACCGGCGCGAGATCCTCCTCGATGACCCGCAGCAGCCTGCCGCCTATCCGCAGGCCAGGCAGAACCCGGTGGAACTCCTCTGAGAGCAAGCTCCGGTCCGCGTAGACCTTCCCCAGGCCGCGGGCGGCCACTTGCCCAGTAAGCTTGGCGAACTGCTCTTCAAGGTTGCGGAAGATCTGCTGTCGGCGAGGCGTTGAGGCAGCGGGGAATTCTGCCAGGTCACGAGATGCCGCCTCCAGTTCCCCACGCCACAAGCGCAGTCCGTCGTGGGGACCCTGGCCGTCGGCCGCGGGAAGGTCGGCGAGCAGCCGGGCGAGCGGGTCAGGCGGTCCGACCGGTACCTCGAGCTCGGCGATCAGCGCCCCGGCTGCCGCCATGGCTTTCACCCGCTCTAAGAATCCGTCCCAGCCATCCTGCCCGCTCTGATCGGGTCCGTTGCCTCTGCCGTGGCCGCGGCGCCAGGCCTCGAAGACATCTTGGAGAGTGCGTTGCCCGTCACACAGCAGCAGCAGGTCGGCGTCGCGCTGGCTGACCTGTACGGGCTCGCGTAGCCGCACCCCGCGGCGCACCGCTCCTATGAATGCGGGGTCGAAATCCATTTCCAGCACGTGCAAGGTAGTTCCGTCGAGGAACGCACCAGGCCCGCGACGCGGGCGCAGCCACGGTGCGACTGGCTGAGCCTGACTGATCGCGGAGGCGATTGCCTCGGCGCTCCAGTGCGAATAGAACGCCGTGCCGCTGATAGGTCCAACCCCGTTCCAGGTTATCGACGGCGCGGCAGCGTCCATGAGGCCCAGAGTGAATGGTCCGAACTTGCTGGTGGTGTCGTTCTTAGAGCAGACGCGCTGTAAATACATCACCAGCGTATCGATCTTGCCACGGTCGCGGCGCTGGACGCCGCCGTCGGTCAGCCGCACCGGGCGGGACAGGAAGTCCTCGAACAGCTCGTAATTGTTGTGATTCGAGATGAGTAGCACGTTCTTCATGCGATCGGCGCGGAAACGATCGGCCACTGCCATGCTGTGCCGCGTGAGTACTTGCCGGCAAATGCCCTCGTAGTTCGCTAACGCCTGCCGCATCGTATCGACCGCGGCGTTCCAGCGCGCGCCTGCCTCCGCAAGGCCAGTCCCGGCTTCTGCCCGGCACGCGCCGGAGAGCGCCTCGATCGCCTGCGGCGGCAGCGGGCTAGCCAGTTCGACCGCGCGGCGGATCGACGGTAAGTCTGGGCTTGGTCGTTGTCCGGGTCCCGTGCGCTCCGCGATGTGCAGAGCGGCCCGCGCGTCAGCACGGGCCTGCTCGAACTGCGAGCACGCCGCCAGGAACCGCGCCGAAGATGAAACCGCTCCGGGCGCCTCCAGTTCGGTCAGCCAATGAAAAGGGAACCCGGCCTGACGGACGCCGAAGAAAGGCAGCGCGACCCACCGACGCGAGTCATCCGGAATACCAAGCGACATGCTCATCGTCATCCTCCATCAGAAGGAAGATGCTAACATACGCTATATATCATACTCAAGCCGCACTGATGAGACAAATAGTGACAGACTTCCGGAAATTCCTGTTCGGTCAGACTGTCTCACGCCTGGGTACGTCCTTCACCGCGGTGCTCACCCCGTTGCTTGTTTTCCGGCTGACCGGATCCCCGGTGAACCTGGCATTATCAACCGCCGCGTTCTTCCTGCCTTACCTGCTCTTCGGACTCCTCATCGGAGCCTGGGCCGACCGGGTCAACCGCAAGCGGACGATGATCCTCGCCGCCTGCGGCCAGGCGCTCACGGTCGCCTCGATTCCCGCCGTCGCAGGGACGGGTCACCTCACCGTCTGGTGGATCTACGCGGTCACGTTCACCGCTTCGACGTTGTCGATCTTTTTCTCTACCTGCGAATTCTCTGCTATCCCGTCCCTGGTACCGGATAAGGAGGCGTTTGTCCGAGCCAACGCCGCGGTTCAGGCCAGTTACTCGACGGCGACGATCGCCGGGCCCCTGCTGGCGGGCACGCTGTCCGCTTTCGTGGGACTGCCTGACCTGTTTCTCGTTGATTGCGGCTCCTTCCTGGTGTCTGCGGCGATGCTGTGCCGGGTCAAGGCATCTTTCAACCTGGCAGAGCGACAGGCGCGCCAGGACCGCTTGCTGACCGCGCTCGGCGCGGGCCTGCGGTACGTGTGGAACAACCCGTTGCTCCGCGCGCTTGCCCTGGTTGTCGGGCTGGTAAACTTCGTCTCCAGCACCATTAACGCACAGCTAGTGCTATTCGCTAAACAGCAGCTAGCCGCTTCGAGCTTCCGCGTGGGCATTCTATATGCGGCAGGCAGCGCTGGCGTGGTTCTGTTTTCCCTTGCGGCGGGCCGGCTGCGCACGCACCTTACCTTCAGCCAGGTCACAATCGGCGCGCTCACTTTCTTCGGATTCGGCGCGGTGGTGGTTTCGCTGACACACGAGTACTGGCTCGGGACTGCTTTGTGGGCAGTTATGTACGGCTGCACGAGCCTTTTCAATATCAACGTCGCGAGTCTCAGGCAGGCGATCACGCCGAACGAACTGCTCGGCCGGGTCGTCAGCATCGCCCAGGTGCTGGCGTGGTCGGCGATCCCCGCAGGAACGCTGATCGGCGGGATCGCTATCGACAGGGCCGGAGGCTCTGCTCCGGTCTTCCGCGTGATCGGCGTGCTTATAGTGTTGATCGCTGGCGCGTCAGTCTTCTCCCCGTTCGGCCGGGCCGACGCCCGCGGGCTCCTGGTTCCCGTCCCCGCGGCGGAGTTTCGAGCTGATGGCTCCGGAGAAGCCAGCGTTGAGCAGACCTCATCGAAGGATTGAGAGACTCACCGCAGGCCCTGTCGGCTCAGCTAGCAGACGCGCCGGGCACGGCGCCCTCGACGATCGGAAGACAGAACCGCACCCGCTGTGCCGTCGACAGCCCGCGAGGGATGGGCACGACCTGGGCACCGGCGAGGTTCAGTTCCTCCTCCAGCCGGGCAGCCACCGTGTCCTGCCGGTCGCGCAGCGGGTCGCGAAACGGATCTGCGTCGGCTGTGAACCGATCGGCGCAAAGGAAGACACGGTCGTAGACACATCCCCACGCCATCGCCAGCTGGCGCATCGCTTGGACCATTGGCGAGCTGACCGCTTCCGGGGCAAGGACCTCGGAGCAGTGCGCGAGCACGTTGAAGGTCGTCTTGTCACAGACGAGCACCTCGCGGTGGCGAGCCGCGCGCAACTGAGCCGATACCTGCGCCGTCAGCAGGTCGAGTTCGGTGCTCGTGTCGGCGGCACCGCCATGCAGGGCGAACTCTTCGACGAAAGGGCTCGACGCCGCGGGCTCTGGGACGAACGCGGCGACCCGTCCACACTCGATGAGAGCGGCGGTCAGCGCATGGGCTAGCGCGGTCTTTCCCGCAGCTTGCGGACCTTCGACCGCCACGATGGTGCATCCCCTAATCGACACGCGGCGGCCCCCAATCGGCACTTGTGACCATTGCGTTAGCGAACCCGTTACACCTGATCCGGATCGTACTGGGTCCGCGCCCGCCACTTCCCCGGCGCGTTTGTGACGGGCACGCCTTGCGGGCACTCTTTGTAGGGCGCCCGTCTGCGCCCGGCGGGTCTGCCTGGTGCCTGGCTACCAGCTGCCGGCGTCGGCGACCGGCAGCGTGGCGAGCCGGGCCGCCTCGTCCGCGGGCACGCCGAGCAGCCGCAGGATGGCCTCGGCGAGCTGGTCGACGGCCTTCTCGTTCATCCGCTCCGGGTGATCCTGGCAGAGCCGCAGCAGGCCGAGTAGGCCGCCGGCGACCGTGCTGAGGGCGACGTTAGGGTCCAGGGCAGTGAAGCGCCCGGCTTGCTGCCCTGCCCGGATGTCGCGTAGCGCGCGGGGCGCCAGGCCGGTGGGCGAGTCCAGGACGCCCAGCCCGGCGCCGGTGAGGAAGCGGGCCATGGCAGGGTGGGTCCAGCCGAGCCTGCCGGAGATGCGGAAGGAGACGGCGAACACCTCGGCCGGGTCTGCGATGCCGGCGCAGGCCCGGTCGATCATCTGGCCCCAGCGCTCGAGCACCTCGGCGGACGCGGTGGCGAACAGCTCGTCCTTGCCGTCGAAGTGGTTGTAGAAGGAGCCGAACCCGATGTCGGCGGCATCGGTGATCTCCTGGATGCTGGCCCGGTCTGCGCGCCCCTCGGCGATCAGCCGCACGGCGGCATCGATGAGAGCCTGTCTGGTCCGCGCCTTCCGCCGGTCGAGCCGGGTTGGCCGGGGCGCCTCGGGTTGTGCCGCTTCCGCCATCACTGCCCCTCCTGTTCAGGACCCGCAGCCCCGGCCGTCCCTGCGCCAGCCTGGTGGCCCCGATATCGCGTCGCGGGCGCATCAGTTCTGACGGTTTGTAACAGAACTGACGAGCGCAGGTTACCAGGCTGGACCTGCAGGAAGCCTCTTGACGATTCAAGCGTCATGACTGAGACTATAATCAGGACTGATAAAACTATGTACGAACTCGGGTGAGGGGGCCGACTATGGTCACGCAGGACAGCGCCGGATCGCCGGCCCGGCCCCGACAGAATCAGGATCCGCATCGGTCGCTGCACAGCCAGGCCGGCGCGCTGCGGGGCGAGCACCCGGGCCGGTCGCCCGACCCGCTGGTGAAGGTCGCGGGGCTGGCCTGGCTGGAGTTCGAGAAGCCGGATCTGGGCCAGGCCGAGCGCTTCGCGACCGACTTCGGGTTCACCGTCGCCGACCGGACCCGAGA
>JASIJN010000014.1 GCA_030050125.1 Streptosporangiaceae bacterium
AGTAACGGCGAGTCGTACAGCTACGAAACTGACGCCAACGGCTACGCCGACATCTACCTATTCGCCGATGCCGGGAACACCATCACCGTGACGGTCGGCGCTGCAACTTGCTCAACCGTTGCAGGCTGAAAGTCCTCTGACGTCCGCTAGCCCAACCCGCGCAGCCGACGCCTGAGGCGCAGCGAACTCGGTTCAGATCTCGACACGTCAGCCACCATGTCAATCCGTACCTGCGCCTTGCCGGGGTGTCAGGTCAGGGCGGCCAACAGGGAGCGGCAGGCGCGCTCGCAGCGGCGGCACGCCTCGGCACAGATCCGGCAGTGGGCGTGGTGTGCGGCATGTCGCTCGCACTCCTCGCCGCAGCTGCGGCAGATCGCCGCGCAGGACTCCAGCAGCGGCCTGGCGACGGCCGGGTCGTCGTCGGTCAGGCGGCCGATGACGGCGGCGGCGGCGGCGCAGATGTCGGTGCAGTCCAGGCAGAGCCGGATGCACCGGACCATGTCGGCCAGGTCCGGCTCGCTCAGGTCGGCCGCGTTGTCGGCGTTGCAGACCTGGGCGCAGTCGCCGAGCGCGTCGATGGTGGCGGCCAGCATGTCGGTGTCGATGTTCCCGCTGCGCGGGTAGGTGTCGAGCATCTGCCTGGGGTAGCTCATGGCCCCTCCCTGGACGGCGATGAACGAAAGGCACGGCAACGATGCCTGGGCACCAGTATCCCGTGCCCCCGGACGTCGGCTCACGGCGGGCATTGATCAGGCTGAGCTGATCAGTTTAGACTGAGTAAGTGACCCGCGAACCGGACGTCAACGCGATCGCCGAGGCGCTGCGGGAGAGCGTCGGCCTGCTGCTGCGGCGGCTGCGGCAGCTGCCGGCCGAGGGCGAGCTTTCCCTGCCCGAGAGCGCGGCGCTCACCCGCCTGGACCGCGGCGGCCCGACGACCGCCAGCGCGCTGGCCCGGCTGGAACGGATCAGCCCGCAGTCGATCGGGGCGACGCTGGCGGTGCTGGAGGCCCGCGGCCTGATCGAGCGAGGCTCCGACCCGAACGACGGCAGGCGGGTGGTGCTGTCGGTCACCGAGGCAGGCCGTAAGACCATGCGCAACCGGCGGAACGCGCGCACCGAGCAGCTGGCGCGGGCGCTCTCGGCCGGATTCACCTCCGCGGAACTCGACCAATTGAGCGCGGCAGCACCGCTGCTCGAACGGCTGGCCCTGAGCATCTGATGGCTGGCGCGCGAACCCAGGCGACCGACGACCGCTACAAATGGGTGGCCCTGGCCAACACCACGGCCGGCATGTTCATGGCCGCGCTCGACGGATCGATCGTCATCATCGCGCTGCCAGCGATCTTCCGCGGCATCCACCTGGACCCGCTGGCGCCGGGGAACATCTCCTACCTGCTGTGGATGATCATGGGATATCGCCTGGTCCAGGCGGTGCTCGTGGTCACACTCGGCCGCCTGGGCGACATGTACGGCCGGGTCAAGATCTACAACGCGGGATTCGTGGTGTTCACGGTGGCCTCGGTGCTGCTGTCGTTCGACCCGTTCCTGGCCGGCCGCGGTGCGCTGTGGCTGATCGGCTGGCGGGTGCTCCAGGCCATCGGCGGATCCATGCTCATGGCCAACTCGGCCGCGATCTTGACCGACGCCTTTCCCTCCGACCAGCGCGGGTTCGCGCTCGGGACCAACCAGATCGCCGGGCTGGCGGGGCAGTTCATCGGCCTTGTCGCCGGGGGCCTGCTGGCCGCCTGGGACTGGCGGGCGGTGTTCTGGATCAACGTGCCGGTCGGGATCTACGGGACGATCTGGGCCTACCGCAGGCTGCGCGACAGCGGCGAGCGGCATCGGGCCCGGATCGACTGGTGGGGCAACGTCACGTTCGCGATCGGCCTGGGCGCGATCCTGATCGGCGTGACGGCCGGCATCCAGCCCTACGGGCGGCACAGCATGGGCTGGGAGAACCCGGCGGTGCTCGGCCTGCTGGTCGGTGGCGCCCTGCTGCTGGCGGCGTTCGCGCTCATCGAGACCAGGATCGCCGAGCCGATGTTCCAGCTCAGCCTGTTCCGGATCCGGGCCTTCACGGCGGGCAACGTGGCCGGCTTCGCCTCCTCGATCGCCCGGGGCGGGCTGCAGTTCATACTGATCATCTGGTTGCAGGGGATCTGGCTGCCGCTGCACGGCTACAACTACGACCAGACCCCGCTGTGGGCCGGGATCTTCCTGCTGCCCCTGACCGCGGGTTTCCTCGTCTCCGGCCCCACCTCGGGAATCCTTTCCGACCGGTTCGGCTCCCGCGGCATCGCCAGCGCCGGGATGGCCGTGTTCGGCGGGAGCTTCATCGGCCTGATGCTGCTGCCCGTCGACTTCCCATACTGGGCCTTCGCCGTGCTCATCGCCGCGAACGGGATCGGAAGCGGGATGTTCGCCTCGCCGAACTCCTCCTCGATCATGGGCAGCGTTCCCGCCCGCCACCGCGGCGCGGCCTCGGGAATGCGCGCGACGTTCCAGAACTCCGGCACGGCGCTCTCGATCGGCGTGTTCTTCTCGCTCATGATCGCCGGGCTGGCCAGCAGCCTGCCGGACACGCTGACCAGCGGCCTGCGGGACCGCGGCGTGCCCGCCGGGATCGCCCACAGCGTCGGCAGCCTGCCCCCGGTCTCGTCGCTGTTCGCCGCCGTCCTCGGGGTGAACCCGGTGCAGCACCTGCTGGCGTCCATGCGGGCCCTGGCCTCGCTGCCCGAGGCCAGCCAGCGGGTACTCACCGGCCGGGAGTTCTTCCCCGACCTCATCTCCGGCCCGTTCCACCAGGGCCTGGTCGTAGTGTTCGCCGTGTCGGCCGCCCTGTCCGCGGTCGCCGGCCTCGCGTCCCTGCTGCGCGGCGGCCGCAGCGCTCGGCCGGTGGCTTCAGGCGACCGGCCGGCCCCGGCCAGTGAGTCCGCAAATCCGCCTCACCGGCTTTCACCCCGGCAGTGAGCACCTGCCACCATTTGTCCTACGATCAAGTACACCCACGCGGCAGCGGGAAGTGAGATCGATGATCAGGATGCGACTGTCTCCCCTGTCTCCCCTTCAGCTACTCGGCGGCGGCCTGCTGCTCTGGCACGTCGACCGCGCCGTCAAGCACCAGCGGACCTGCCCGGAGTGCGCCGGGCGCGACTTCGTCGCGATCGCCTTAGACCTCCCGCACCTGTGGAAGAACCCTCAGCCAGACGCCTGATCGCGGATCCCGGTTCCCGGCCGGGAAACCCGCTCAGGGCGCGGTCCGGCGGGCCCGGGCGGCGAGCGCGGCCCGGGCCAGCCTGGCCGCCGAGCCGGGCACCCCGGCCCAGTGCAGGTGCAGGTAGGACGCGAGCAGGCCGGGGCCGGCCCAGCCGCTGCGGGTGCCGTCGGCCAGCTGCCACGCCGGGCTGTCCCCGTGCACGGGCTCGCTGACCGTGCGGTGGAATTCGTGGGCCCGGACCCGGGTGCCGGCCGCGAGCAGCGGGGTGTCGCGCAGCGCGGTCGCCTCCCGG
>JASIJN010000139.1 GCA_030050125.1 Streptosporangiaceae bacterium
CGTGCGGCCGGCGTCTAACCTGGGAGCCGTGGCATCCGAATCCTCTTTCGACATCGTCTCCAAGATCAACCGCCAGGAAGTCGACAACGCGCTGAACCAGGCGGCCAAGGAGATCGGCACGCGGTTCGACTTCCGCGGCGTGGGCGCGTCCATCTCCTGGTCCGGGGACCATGCGGTCGAGATCAGGGCGAATAGCGAGGAACGCGCCAACGCGGTCCTGGATGTGTTCAAGGACAAGCTGGTCAGGCGCTCGGTATCGCTCAAGGTCCTCGATGCGGGCGAGCCCAAGCCCTCGGGCAAGGAGTACCGCCTCGCGGTCGGGCTGAAGGAAGGCATCTCGCAGGACGATTCCAGGAAGATCTCGAAGATCATCCGAGACGAGGGCCCCAAGGGCATACGGGCGCAGGTCCAGGGAGACGAGCTTCGCGTCTCGTCCAAGAAGAAGGACGACCTCCAGCAGGTCATCAACCTTCTCAAGGGCAAGGAGTTCGACTTCGCCCTGCAGTTCGTGAACTACCGGTAGCCAGCCCCGAAGACCCGCGCGGCCAGCCCGGAAGACCGGCGACGGCCAGCCCCGAAGACCCCGGCGGCCAGCCCGGAAGACCCGCACTGCCTTGCCACCCGGCCGCCCCCCAAGGGGACCCGGACCCGCCCCTAGGGGGATCCCGGCCCGTCCGCATGCAGTGAACCACTCCGCACGGCGGGACGTCGTATTACAGTAAGAAAACGTCTAGGCGCAATTAGCGTCACAGACCCTACGCCCTCGGGTCGCCGCGAAGGCCATGCCGCCTGGAAGGTTCCCAGGTGACAGACCACTGCGATGGCTTGCGGGCAGCAACGCAACGACTGACCGCGCGTCCGCCGACTGACGGTCGTCATAAGTACGATGTAAGGTAGTCCTAACCTCAATAAAACCTCAACGCCCCGGCCCAGGCCACGGACAGGGGCGGCGCCTACAGGGATGCACGCCGTCACCGCGTCCGCAGTGTCCCCACTGCCCGGCCTCGGCGCGTTGGAGGAGGCCTAAGACTGTGACCAAGCAGGTCCAGCATCTAGATCGTGTCATCATCAGGTTCGCAGGCGACTCGGGCGACGGCATGCAACTGGCCGGCGACAGGTTCACCCAACAGACGGCAACGTTCGGCAACGACCTGTCGACGCTCCCCAACTTCCCCGCCGAGATCAGGGCCCCGGCCGGAACCCTGCCCGGGGTATCCAGCTTCCAGCTGCACTTCGCCGACCACGACATCCTGACGCCGGGCGATGCCCCCGACGTGCTGGTCGCGATGAACCCCGCGGCGCTCAAGGCCAACATCGGCGACCTGCCGCGCGGCGCGGACATCATCGCGAACACCGATGAGTTCACCAAGCGCAACCTGAGCAAGGTCGGCTACGAGCAGAACCCGCTGGAGGACGGCTCCTTGTCCGGCTACCAGCTGCACGCGCTGCCGATCACCTCGGTGACCGTCAAGGCGCTGGAAGGCTACGACATCAGCCGGAAGGAGGCCGAGCGGGCCAAGAACATGTTCGCCCTCGGCCTGCTCTCCTGGCTGTACAGCCGGCCCGCCGAGGGCACGATGAAGTTCCTCGAGTCCAAATTCGTCAAGAAGCCTCAGATCATGGAGGCGAACAAGGCCGCCTTCCGCGCCGGCTGGAACTACGGCGAGACCACCGAGGCTTTCTCGGTCCAGTACGAGGTCAAGCCCGCCACCCTGGCGGCCGGCACCTACCGGAACATCACCGGCAACAGCGCGCTGGCGTACGGGCTGATCGCCGCGTCCCGGCGCTCCGGCCTGCCGCTCTTCCTCGGCTCCTACCCGATCACGCCGGCCTCGGACATCCTGCACGAGCTGGCCAAGCACAAGCGGTTCGGGGTCCGCACGTTCCAGGCCGAGGACGAGATCGGCGGGGTCGGCGCGGCGCTCGGCGCGGCCTTCGGCGGCGCGCTCGGCGTGAGCACCACCTCGGGCCCCGGGATGGTGCTGAAGCAGGAGACCATCGGGCTGGCCGTGTCGGTCGAGCTGCCGCTGATCATCTGCGACATCCAGCGGGCCGGCCCGTCCACCGGGATGCCGACCAAGACCGAGCAGGCCGACCTGCTCATGGCGCTGTACGGGCGCAACGGGGAGTCGCCGGTCGCCGTGGTCGCGCCCGCCACCCCGTCGGACTGCTTCGACATCGCGCTCGAGGCCGTCCGGATCGCCACCAAGTACCGCACGCCCGTGATCATCCTGTCCGACGGCTACCTGGCGAACGGCTCGGAGCCGTGGCGAATCCCGGAGGTCGCCGACCTGCCCAAGCTGCGGGACGAGTTCTCGTTCTCGAGCCCCAAGGAGTGGCGCGGCGATGACGGCCAGACCGAGTTCCTGCCGTTCCGCCGGGATCCGCAGACGCTCGCGCCGCCGTGGGCCGTCCCGGGGACTCCTGACCTCGAGCACCGGATCGGCGGCATCGAGAAGGCCGACGTGGCCGGCACGATCTCCTACGATCCGGACAACCACGACAGGATGGTCCGGCTGCGCCAGGCGAAGATCGACGGCATCGCCGCCGACATCGGCCCGCTCGAGGTCGACGACCCCGACGGAGCGGCCAAGGTCCTCGTGCTCGGCTGGGGCTCGACGTTCGGCTCGATCGGCGCCGCGGTGCGCAGGGTGCGGCTGGCCGGCGGCAAGGTGGCGCAGGCGCATCTGAGGCACCTGTCCCCGTTCCCCGCCAACCTCGGCGAGGTGCTGGCCGCCTACGACAAGGTACTGGTCCCGGAGATCAACCTGGGCCAGCTCGCCCTGGTGCTGCGCGGCCGCTACCTCGTCGACGTGATCTCTTACAACCGAGTCCGCGGGCTGCCGTTCCGCGCCGCGGAACTGGCGGGCGTCATCCAGGATGTGATCGCAAATGTCTGAAGCCCTCCACGCCGCTGGCGACGGCCCGGCTCACGACGGGGCACCGGACGAGTCCAGCCGCAGGCCGGCCGCGCTCACCCTGGTGCCGGTGGCCGACGAGAAGCTGAGCACCAAGGACTTCAAGTCCGACCAGGAGGTGCGCTGGTGCCCGGGCTGCGGCGACTACGCGATCCTCGCCGCGTTCCAGTCGTTCCTGCCGGAGCTGGAGATCGCGCGCGAGAACCTCGTGATCATCTCCGGGATCGGCTGCTCGTCGCGGCTTCCGTACTACGTGAACAGCTACGGCATGCACTCGATCCACGGCCGCGCGCCCGCGATCGCCACCGGCCTGGCCGCTTCCCGGCCCGACCTGTCGGTCTGGGTGGTCACCGGTGACGGCGACGCGCTGTCCATCGGCGGCAACCACCTGATCCATGCGCTGCGCCGCAACATCAACATCAAGATCCTGCTGTTCAACAACCGGATCTACGGGCTGACCAAGGGCCAGTACTCGCCCACCTCGGAGCAGGGCAAGGTCACCAAGTCCACCCCGTTCGGATCGCTGGACACCCCGTTCAACCCGGTCTCGCTGGCGCTTGGCGCCGAGGCCAGCTTCGTGGCGCGGACGATCGACTCCGACCGCAAGCACCTGACCGGGGTGCTGCGGGCGGCCGCCGACCACCGGGGCGCGGCGTTCATCGAGATCTACCAGAACTGCCCGATCTTCAACGACGACGCCTGGGCCCCGGTCACCGAGCCTGGCGCGCGGGATGAGCACGTGGTCCGGCTCGTGCACGGCGAGCCCATCCGGTTCGGGGCGGACAAGAGCCGCGGCCTGCGGTTCACCGGCTACGGGTCGCTCGAGGCGGTCGACGCCTCCGGCGCCGACCCGGACTCGCTGCTGACCCATGACGCGCACGTGGCCGACCCGTCCTACGCGTTCGCGCTGTCCAGGCTGGACAGCAGCGATTTCGCCCACACCCCGATCGGCGTCTTCCGCCAGGTTCCCAGGCCCAGCTATGACGACCTGATGTCGGAGCAACTCGAGGCCGCCCGCGAGCGTCAGGGCGACGGCGACCTGGCCGCGCTGCTGACCGGTGGCGACACCTGGCAGGTCGGGTAGGCATGAAGGCCGGCGGCGTCCGCGTCGAGCGCAGCGGCCCCGTCACCACCGTCATCCTGGACCGTCCCGAGGTACGCAACGCGGTCGACGGCCCGACCGCGTCCGCGCTCGCCGAGGCGTTCGCCGACTTCGACGCGGATCCCGATGCGTCCGTGGCCGTCCTGTTCGGCGCGGGAGGCACGTTCTGCGCCGGCGCCGACCTGAAGGCCATCGGCACCGCGAACGGCAACCAGACCCGGCCCGACGGCAACGCCCCCATGGGGCCGACCCGGATGAGCCTGTCCAAGCCGGTGATCGCGGCGATCTGCGGTCATGCCGTGGCCGGCGGCCTGGAACTGGCCCTCTGGTGCGACCTGCGGGTGGCGCAGGAAGACGCGGTGCTCGGGGTTTTCTGCCGCCGCTGGGGGGTGCCGCTGATCGACGGCGGCACCGTGCGGCTGCCGCGCCTGGTCGGCCTGGGCCGGGCGCTGGACATGATCATGACCGGGCGCGCCGTGCCGGCCGCGGAAGCCAGCCGGATGGGCCTGGTCGACCGCGTGGTACCGAACGGCCGGGCCCGGGCCGCGGCCGAGCAACTCGCGCTCGAGATCGCCGCGCTGCCCCAGGCCTGCCTGCGCAGCGACCGGCGGTCGGCGCTGGAAGGCGTGTCCCTCTCGCATGACGAGGCGATGGCGAACGAGTTCCGCCACGGCATCGAGGTGCTGACCGGGCCCGGCGTGGTGGAGGGCGTGTCCCGTTTCCGTGGCGGCGCCGGCCGCGGCGGCGCCCCGGCCTGAAGCCGAGCACCTGGCGCAGGCACATCAAGTACACCAAGTACACCAAGTACACCAAGGGACTGAACGCGCCGTCTCATCCCATCTGGTTACCGTCGGCCGCGCCCTGGTCCCGGGGAACCAGGACCCCGGCACCCCGGGCTCCCGGGCACGGCCGTCATCGGCGATCACCCCGGGAGGGTGAAGCGCGGAAGCGGGCTCAGCGGCAACAATGGCGCACGCTGGGCCTGCGAAAGGGGTGGTCTCGATGCCCACTACTGCCTGGCGGTTCGGGGGAACCGAAGGGGCCGATGTCGCGGTCCTGAAGCTCCAGCAACTGGACGGCCAGGGCCTCATCAACATGTCCGATGTGGCCCTGCTCAGGTGGCCGCAATACGCGGCGGAGCCGCTGGTGCAGGAGCACGCGACCGAGTCGGGCGGCAAGGTCGCCGGCATGATGCGCCGGCTCCAGCATCCCACGGTGGACAGCTCCATGATCGATACGGTCAAGGGCGACCTGACGCCCGGCACCTCTGCGATAGTGCTGCTGAGCTCGGATGCATCGATCGACGCGGTGGTGCGCGCGTTCGAGGGGCAGGCCATGGAGCTGATCCGGTCGGACCTGTCGGTTCCCGAGCAGGACCGGCTGCGGCTCGCGATCGACGAGGCCAGGAAGCGAGCCGCGGGCCAGACGCCGCCAGAGACTCCCCCGGCCTAGCCGCGGCCGTTTCAATCGCTCCGTGTGTGTGCGCAAATGGTCGCTATCACGACAGTTTCCGCACACAGTCTGGAAGCGCGACATCGGCGCGTCCCAAGGCGTGCCAACCCATCTGGTTCGATGGCCGTCTCATGGATGGTGCTAAATCGGGCGGGACGAGGTGGGCGATGGAGATCGGGCGGGTACCGCGCACGGCCGGACTGGTCGCCGGGCTCGGTTTAACGCTGGCCCTCCTCGCCGCCGCGGCGCCCGCGGGCGCCGCGGCGACCCCGAGCGGCGCGCCCGGGACCGCGGGCATCTGCCAGTCGGCCAAACTCCCGGTCATCGCGGCGCGGATGTCGAAGGGGATCCTCGCGGCGCTGAGCGGGCGTTCGTCCGTGGTCGGCCTGGCCGTATACGACCGGGTCAACGCCATCACCTGCAAGCTGCACCCGCACTGGCACTTCGACTCGGCCAGCGTGGTGAAGGTAACGATCCTGTCCGCCCTGCTGCGCAAGCTGCAGCAGGAGCACCGCAGCCTGACCTCGGCGCAGCGGGCCCTGGCCACGCAGATGATCGAGGTCTCTGACAACGACGCGGCGTCCGCCCTTTGGGCGCAGACCGGCCGGGCCGCGCTGCAGCACTTCCTCGACCTGGCCGGGATGAACGAGACCGACCTCGGGCCGGGCGGCTACTGGGGCCTGACCCAGATCACCGTGCACGACGAACTGACCTTGCTCGAGCTACTGACCAGCAGCAACACCGTCCTCACCGCCGCCTCGCGGAGCTATGTGCTGGGCTTGATGGCCCACGTGGTCTCCTACGAGCGCTGGGGCGTCCCGGCCGGGGCGCCGGCCGACGTGACCGTCCACGTGAAGAACGGCTGGCTGCCGCAGCCCACGCTAGGCTGGCGAATCAACAGCATCGGCAGCTTCTCCGGGCCCGGGGCGGACTACATGATCGTGGTTCTGACGGACAACAATCCGACCATGGCCTACGGCGTCGACACCGTTCAGGGCGTCGCCGAGGTGATCAACCACGGGCTGAACCCGAACGCGACCTCGGTGATCCCCGCGGCCGGGCCGAACCGTACCTGGGGCACGCCCGACGAGCAGATCCCCGGGGCCGGGTGAGCGTTTCGGCCAAGGCCCGGGCCGCCGCCCGCTCCGCCTTCCCGGACTGGCGCTTCGCCCCGAACATCGGCGGGCATCCCGACGTCTACGAGATCGAGAACCGCGCGCTCGACCCGGACGGTTACGTGCTGGACGCCATGCGGCATCTGGCGCCGTGGGACGGCCGCCGGCTCCTCGACCTGGGCTGCGGAACCGGGTTCTGGCTGCCGGGCTACGCCCGGGACGCGGCCAGGGTCGTCGGAGTCGAGCCGGACCCGGTGCTGCGCGGGCGGGCCGCGGCCCGGATCCGCGACGTGCCCGGCGCCGAGGTGATGGCCGGCTCGGCCGAGCACCTGCCCATGCCCGACCGCTGCGTTGACGTGGTGCACGCCAGGTTCGCCTACTTCCTGGCCCCGGGCAGGGAGCAGCCCGCCCCCGGCAGGGAGTGGCCCGCCCCCGGCAGAGAGCAACCCGCCCCCGGCAGGGAGGGCGCCCCCGGCAGAGGGCACCCCGTCCCGGGCCGAGGGCAGCCCGCCCCCGGCAGAGAGCAGCCCGCCCCGGGCAGGGAGGGCGGCAACGGGAGCGCCAGCGGGGCCGACGCCGGGCTGGCGGAGATCATGCGGGTGCTGACCCCGGGCGGCAGCCTGATCGTGGTCGAGAACGACTACCTCTGGGGCGAGTTCGCCGGGCTGCTCGCCGCCGGCGCGGCGAAGCCGCCGCCGCACACGGCCGCCGCCGTCGACCGCTGGTGGCGACAGCGCGGCGCCACCCGGCACGAGGTCAGGACGCAGTGGCGATTCGCCAGCCGGGCCGACCTGGCCGCGGTGCTCGACATCGAGGTTCCGGCCAACGTGGCCCGGGCCTGGCTGAGCAGGAACCCCGCGGCTACCAGCCTGTCCTGCGGCTATGTGCTGTACGCGGTCAGCCGAAGCGACCGTGTGCCTCCGGCCGGTGCTGTATGATCCGGTGATATGTCCAGTTGGTATTGGCGCTTTGGGCTGGCTCTGGGTGGGCCGGCGGCCAGGCGCACTGACTGACGGTTTTCCACCCAGAGCCAGCAAGGCAGAGACTCCCGCAGTCTCTGCCTTTCGTCATTGAGGCGGCTGGCCCGGGACGCTGGTGGCTGGCCGCCGGGAAGGGCACAGCCGTGGACCTGAGGACCGACACAAGCAACCTGCACGTCGTCGGGTTTCAGCCGTTGATCGCGCCGGATGAGCTACTGGCCGAGTTGCCGCTGAGCGAATCCCAGAGCGCGACCGTGCAGCGCTCGCGCGAGGCGGTGCGCCGCATCGTGGCCGGGGACGATGACCGCCTGCTCGCCATCGTCGGACCGTGCTCGGTCCACGACGCGGACGCGGCGGTCGACTACGCGGTCCGCCTGGCCAAGGCCGCGGCCGAACTCGGGGACGAGTTGTGCGTGGTGATGCGGGTCTACTTCGAGAAGCCGCGCACCACGGTGGGCTGGAAGGGACTGATCAACGACCCGGGCATGGACGGCAGCCACGACGTGCACCGCGGGCTGCGGACCGCGCGCCGCCTCCTGCTCGACGTGCTCGGCCTTGGCCTTCCCGTCGGCTGCGAGTTCCTCGACCCGAACTCACCTCAGTACATCGCCGACACGGTCAGCTGGGGGGCGATCGGCGCCCGCACCACGGAGAGCCAGGTACACCGCCAGCTGGCCTCCGGGCTGTCGATGCCGGTGGGGTTCAAGAACGGCACCAACGGAAGCATCAAGGTGGCCGTCGACGCCTGCCGCGCCGCGCGCGGCGCGCACGTCTTCTTCGGGGTGGACAACGGCGGCCGGGCGGCGGTGGTCACCACCACCGGCAACCCCGACGTGCACGTGATCCTGCGCGGCGGCACCGAAGGGCCCAACTACGGGCCGCAGGACGTGGCGAGCGCGCTCGCCGCCGTGCGGCAGGCCGGAATGCCGCCGACCGTGATGATCGACGCCAGCCACGACAACAGCGGCAAGAACCACGACCGGCAGGCCGCGGTGGCCCGGGAGATCGCGCAGCAGATCGGTGGCGGCCAGCGCGGGATCGCGGGCGTGATGATCGAGAGCTTCCTGGTCCCCGGGCGCCAG
>JASIJN010000140.1 GCA_030050125.1 Streptosporangiaceae bacterium
GCGGCCGCCGCGACCGCGGTGGCCGCGACCAGCGACGCCGGATCGAGCGCGGCGGTGCGCCGGCACAGCTCGGCCGTGTCGGGCCTGCGGGCCGGATCGCGGGCCAGCGCCTGTCCCACCAGCGACACCAGGGGCGCCGGGAAGCCGTCGAGGTCCGGCTGGCCGTTGACGATCCGGTAGAAGATCGTCTCGAACGCGCCGGTGCCGAACGGGGGGCGCCCGGTGGCGGCGAACGCCACGGTGGCCCCCCACGAGTGCACGTCGGACGCCGGGCCGCTCGGCTGGCCCTCGATCACCTCGGGCGCCAGGTAGCCGGGCGTGCCCATGAACATCCCGGTCTGCGTGAGCCTGGTGGAGTCCGGCACCTGGGCGATCCCGAAGTCGATCACCACGGGCTCGCCGCCGGTCAGCATCACGTTGCCCGGCTTGAGATCGCGGTGGACGACGCCGGCGGCGTGCACCGCGGCCAGGGCCAGGGCCAGCCCGGAGGCCAGCCGGGCCAGCTGGGTCCCGGTCAGCGGGCCGCCGCGGTTCACCACCTCTTCCAGGGTCTGGCCGTGGACGTACCTGGTCACGATGTACGGCGGGTCGCTGGTGACGTCCGCGTCGAGGATCTCGGCCACGAACGGGCTGCGCACCCGGCGCATGGTCTCGACCTCGCGGGCCAGCCGGCGCCGGGCGTTCGGGTCGGCGGCGATGGCCGACCGCAGCGCCTTGACCGCCACCTGGCGTTGCTCCGGGTCGACGGCCAGGTAGACCACGCCCATGCCGCCCTCGCCGAGCCGCTCGAGCAGGCGGTAGGGCCCGAGCGTCGCCGGCGTGTGATCCTGAGCTGTCATGGCCTCACCAGCCTACGGAGTTCCATCCTTCCGCGCCTTGCTGCCCGTCCTTGCGGGCGGGGCTATGTCCGCCGCACGGCCGTCACCGCCGACCGCAGCACGGCCCGCGGGACGACCCGGGTCAGCGAGACGACCGACTTGTACTGGGGGCCAGGCACCGAGAGCACCCGGCCCGCGGCGACCGCCTCGAGCCCGGCTCCCGCTACCTTGTCGGCGTCGAGCCAGGCCAGGCCCGCCGGCCCGGACACCGAGGCGCCGCGGACCCCGGTGCGGGTGAAGCCGGGGCACAGCGCGGTCACGTGCACCCCGCTGCCCTTCACCTCGGCGGCCAGGCTCTCGCTGAACGAGGTCACGAACGCCTTGCTGGCTCCGTACACGGCGGCGCCGGGCGAGGGGAAGAAGCCGGCCACGGACGACACGTTGAGCACCCCGCCGTGCCCCCGGCCCAGCATGCCCGGCAGCGCCGCGTGGGTCAGCCGCACCACCGCGGTCACGTTGACCCGGATCTGGTCCTCGGCGCTGGCGGCCGGCAGCTCGGCGAATGGGCCGGACGAGCCGAACCCGGCGTTGTTGACCAGCAACTCGATCGGCCGGTCCGGATCGGACAGGCGCGCCTCGGCGGCGGCCAGCCCGGCGGGCGAGGCCAGGTCGGCGGTCAGCACCTCGACGCTGACCTGGTGGGCGCTGCGCAGCGTGGCCGCCAGCACCTCGAGCGGCTCGGCCCGGCGGGCCAGGATGACCAGGTTGCTGCCGTCAGCGGCGAGCCGCCTGGCCAGGCTCTCGCCGATTCCCCGGGACGCGCCGGTGACGAGCGCGGTCTGGTAGGCGTGACGCATGACACCCCTCGTGTTCCGCGGCCCGCGGCCACGCGGGCCCCCGCCGCGTACTTCGTTCTAACTTCCTGCGACCAGACGGCGCAGCGCCCTGGCCGCCTCGGCGTTCTGCTCCGCGTGCGCGACCAGCGCCCTGGCCAGCTCGTCCGTCCATACGCCCAGCGGAACCTGCTGACGTGACAGCACCACCCCGCGCACCTCGCTGCAGATCTCGGCGACCGGCGTCCCGCGCTGCATGCCGAGCGTCATCACCCGCTCCCCCAGGCGGACGGTGATCTTCGACACCTGGCCGGGCCGGCCGCGCATCCGGTCGGACATGCTCCGGTCCACGTCAACGGTAACCCACTGGGGCGGTAGCGCATCGCCCAGCGACTGGGTGAGGACGCGGGTGTAGACGGTCAGGTCGGCGGTGTCGGCGCGGAGCGCGGCCGTGACCATGTCCAGCGACGGCTCGCCGCCGGCCCCGTTGGCCGGCCCGCCACCCGGCTCGGTCACCGGCCGGCCCGCCCGTCGCTGGCGGTTGCCTGATCCATGAACGTGGCTGCTTCCTCCGAACGCCTGCGGCGTCGCCGCGCGGCGACGCTCACCGCCCGGCGAAGGTCGCCTTCCCAGGTCCATTCTCCACGAAGCTCCGCATTCCTGTCCGCTGGTCCTCGGTCGCGAACAGGCCGGCGAAGTTCAGCCGCTCTATTTCCAGCCCGGTGGCCAGGTCGACGTCGAGACCGGCGTCGATCGCCTGCTTGGCGGCTCGCAGGGCCACCGCCGGGCCGGACGCGTAGCGGGCCACGAGCGCCCGCGCCTGGGCGTACACGTCCGCGTCGGGAACGACCTTGTCGACCAGGCCGATGGCCAGCGCCTCCTCGGCCCCGACGAACCGTCCGGTGAACACGATGTCCTTGGCCCGGGCCGGGCCGATCAGCCTGGGCAGCCGCTGGGTGCCGCCCGCCCCCGGGATGATTCCCAGCAGGATCTCGGGCTGTCCGACCTTCGCGCTCTCGCCCATGACCCGGAAGTCCGCGCACAGCGCGAGCTCCAGGCCGCCGCCCAGGGCATAGCCCGTGATCGCGGCGACCACCGGCTTGGGGATCTTGGCCACCGCGGTGAACGCCGCCTGCAGCCGGGTGCTGTCGGCGGCCATCTCCGCGTAGCTGGCCTCGGCCATCTCCTTGATGTCCGCGCCGGCGGCGAAGACCTTCTCGCCCCCGTAGATGACGCCGGCCCGGATCGCGTCGTCGCGGGTGAGCCGGTCCGCGGCGGCGGCGATCTCGTCCTGCACCTGGCCGTTCAGCGCGTTCATCGGCGGGCGGTCCAGGCGGATCGTGGCCACCGCCTGATCGGTCTCGACGCGGACGAACTCAGCCATCTCCCACCTCCATGCCGG
>JASIJN010000141.1 GCA_030050125.1 Streptosporangiaceae bacterium
CACACCGCGCACGCCCGGGGCCCCGTCCGGGCCCATACCGGCCGACGTCGCCCCGGGCGCCGCACCGGCACCAGGACAAGGACCAGGACAAGGACCAGGACAAAGACAAGGACAGGCCGCCGCGCCGTCGCCGGCCCCGGCGCCCGGGGTCACCGAGATCCGGCTGCGGGGGGCGGCCGCCCGCACCGCGGCGAACATGACGGCCAGCCTGGACGTGCCCACCGCGACCAGCGTGCGGGCCATCCCGGCCAAGCTGCTGGTCGACAACCGGATAGTGATCAACAACCACCTCGGCCGCGGCCGCGGCGGCAAGGTGTCGTTCACCCACCTGATCGGCTTCGCGATGATCCGGGCGCTGGCCGCGGCCCCGGAGATGAACGATTCCTACGCCGAGGTCGACAGCAAGCCGGTCCTGATCCTGCCCGAGCACGTCAACCTCGGCCTGGCCATCGACGTGCCGAAGAGCGACGGCACCCGGCAGCTGCTCGTGCCCAGCATCAAGGCCGCCGAGCAGATGGACTTCCGGCAGTTCTGGATGGCATACGAGGACGTGGTGCGCCGGGCCCGGACCGGCAAGCTGGCGGTCGAGGACTTCGCCGGCACCACGATCAGCCTGACCAACCCCGGCACGATCGGCACCGAGCACTCCGTGCCGCGGCTGATGCCCGGCCAGGGGTGCATTGTCGGCGTGGGCGCGATGGAGTACCCGGCCGCCTACCAGGGCGCCTCCCCCGAGACGCTGGCCCGGCTGGCGATCAGCAAGACCGTCACGCTCACCTCGACCTACGACCACCGGATCATCCAGGGCGCGCAGTCGGGCGAGTTCCTGCGGATCATCCACGGGCTGCTGCTCGGCGAGCACGAGTTCTACGACGAGATCTTCCAGTCGCTGCGGATCCCGTACGAGCCGGTCCGCTGGGTCCAGGACATCCCGGCCGGCCACGAGGACGACCTGTCCAAGGCCGCGCGGGTGCACGAGCTCATTCACGCCTACCGGGTGCGCGGCCACCTGATGGCCGACACCGACCCGTTGGAGTACCGCCAGCGCAAGCATCCCGACCTGGACATCAACCAGCACGGGCTGACCCTGTGGGACCTGGAGCGGGAGTTCGCGACCGGCGGGTTCGGCGGCAAGCCCCGGATGCAGCTGCGGGAGATACTCGGCGTGCTGCGCGACTCGTACTGCCGCACCGTCGGCATCGAGTACATGCACATGCAGAACCCGGAGGAGCGCGCCTGGATCCAGGCCCGCGTAGAGCGGCCGCACCCGCGGGCCGACCACGACGAGCAGGTGCGGATCCTGTCCCGGCTGAACGTGGCCGAGGCGTTCGAGATGTTCCTGCAGACCAAGTTCGTCGGGCAGCGCCGGTTCTCGCTCGAGGGCGCGGAGTCGCTGATCCCGCTGCTGGACGCGGTGCTCACCGAGGCCGCTCACGAGCAGCTGGACGAGGCCGTCATCGGCATGGCGCACCGGGGCCGGCTCAACGTGCTGGCCAACATCGTGGGCAAGTCCTACGCGCAGATCTTCCAGGAGTTCGAGGGCAACCTCGATCCGGCCACCACCCATGGTTCCGGGGATGTGAAATACCACCTAGGCGCGGAGGGCAAGTACTCGCCCGGCGACGGGTCGCAGATCCGGACCTCGCTGGTGGCCAACCCGAGCCACCTCGAGGCGGTCGACCCAGTGCTCGAGGGCGTGGTCCGGGCCAAGCAGGACGTGATCGACATGGGCGAGCCCGGGTTCACCGTGCTGCCGGTGCTGATCCACGGCGACGCCGCGTTCGCGGGCCAGGGCGTGGTCGCCGAGACGCTCAACCTGTCCCAGCTGCGCGGCTACCGGACCGGGGGCACCGTGCACATCGTGGTGAACAACCAGGTGGGCTTCACCACGTCCCCGGAGTACTCCCGGTCCAGCGTGTACTCGACCGACGTGGCCCGGATGATCCAGGCGCCGATCTTCCATGTCAACGGCGACGACCCCGAGGCGGTCGTGCGGGTCGGCCGGCTCGCCTACGAGTACCGCCAGGCGTTCCGCAAGGACGTGGTCATCGACATGATCTGCTACCGGCGGCGCGGCCACAACGAGGCGGACAACCCGTCGTTCACCCAGCCGCTGATGTACGACCTGATCGACGCCAAGCGGTCGGTCCGCAAGCTCTACACCGAGTCGCTGATCGGGCGGGGCGACATCACCCTGGAAGAGGCGGAGCAGGCGCTGCGGGACTACCAGCAGGAGCTGGAGCGGGCGTTCACCGAGACCCGGGAGGCGGCCGACCGGCCCGCCGAGCCGGGGGCGGTGGTCAGGCCGCAGCCGAGCGCCCTGGAGCCAGCCGACCACGAGCTGACCCCGACGGCGATCACCGCCGAGACGATCAAGCGCATCATCGACACCCAGGTGAACCTGCCCGAGGGCTTCACCCCGCATCCGAGGCTGGTGCCGCAGCTGCACCGGCGGGCGCTGATGGTCGAGCAGGACGAGATCGACTGGGCCACCGGCGAGCTGCTCGCGTTCGGCAGCGTGCTCATCGACGGGCACACGGTGCGGCTGGTCGGCCAGGACACCCGGCGGGGCACGTTCGGCCAGCGGCACGCGGTGCTGGTGGACCGGCACACCGGCGAGGAGTACACGCCGCTGCGCGCGTTCAACTCCCCCACGACCCGGTTCCACGCCTACGACTCGCTGCTGTCGGAGTTCGCCGCGGTCGGCTTCGAGTACGGCTACTCGGTCGCCAGGCCCGACGCCCTGGTCTGCTGGGAGGCGCAGTTCGGCGACTTCGTCAACGGCGCGCAAACGATCATCGACGAGTTCATCAGCGCGGGCGAGCAGAAGTGGGGCCAGCGTTCCAGCGTGGTGCTGCTGCTGCCGCACGGCTACGAGGGCCAGGGGCCCGATCACTCCTCGGCCAGGATCGAGCGGTTCCTGGCGCTGTGCGCGCAGGACAACATGACCGTCGCGGTGCCGAGCACCCCGGCCAACTACTTCCACCTGCTGCGCTGGCAGGCCCTGTCGGCCCGTTCCAAGCCGCTCATCGTGGCCACCCCGAAGTCGATGCTGCGGCTGAAGGCGGCCACGTCGACGGCGGCGGACTTCACCGGCGGCTCGTTCCGGCCGGTGAACGGCGACCCGGCGGACCTCGACGCCGCGGCGGTGCGCCGGGTGCTGCTCTGCTCCGGCAAGGTCTACTACGACCTGGCCGAACACCGTCGCGCCGAGGGCGTGGCCGACATCGCGCTGGTGCGCGTCGAGCGGCTGTACCCGCTGCCCTCCGACCAGCTGGCCGCCGAGGTAGCGAAGTACCCGGCCGCCCAGGAGCTGGTCTGGGTGCAGGAGGAACCGGCCAACATGGGCGGCTGGCCGTACATGGCGCTGCGGCTGCCGGGGCTGCTCGGCCGGCCGGTGCAGCTGGTGTCGCCGCCGGCCTCCTCGGCGCCCGCGGTCGGCTCGGCCAAGGCGCACGCGGAGGAGCAGGCGCGCCTGGTCGGCGCCGCGATATCCCGGAGGGGATAGCCGATGTACTTCACCGACCGCGGGCTGGAGGAACTCGCCGACCGGCGCGGCGAGGACCTGGTCACGCTGGGCTGGCTCGCCGAGCGGCTGCGTGAGTTCGTGGACCTGAACCCCGACGCCGAGACACCGGTCGACCGGCTGGCCAGCTGGCTGGCCCGGCTGGACGACGACGAGGAATAGGCCCGGACGTCCGATCTTGGATGCAGTGGCCAACACGATATATCGTATGTGTGTAACCAGTTCCGGCCCGGGCGCGCCGATCGGGTGACGCGCCAAGCCCGCGAGGAAGGACGGCGATGCCTCGCTGGACCACCTACTCCCCCAGCACCGTCGACCTGCCCGAGGGTGAGCCGAGGTGAGCCCGGTCTTCCGGCACGGTGGGCTGCGGCTCTACCTGCTCAAGCTGCTCGACGAGGCGCCGCGGCACGGCTACGAGGTGATCCGGCTGCTGCAGGACCGCTTCCTCGGCGTGTACTCCCCGTCGCCGGGGACGATCTACCCGCGGCTGGCCCGGCTCGAGGAGGAGGGCCTGGTCACCCACGACGAGGTCGACGGCAGAAAGGTGTACCGGATCACCGACAAGGGCCGGGCGGAGATCAATTCCCGCCTCGACGACCTGGCCGAGCTCGAGGAGGAACTCACCCAGTCGGTGCGCGACATCGCCCGCGAGGTGTCCGAGGACGTCCGTGACACCGTCCGCAACCTGCGCGAGGAACTCACCTGGATGACCAAGGACGTGCGCCGGGAGGCCCGCGAGCAGCCACGGGAGGCGCGCGAGCAGCCACAGGAGGCCCCCGGGCAGCCACAGGAGGCCCCCGGGCAGCCGCGGGAGACGCCCGGGCAGCCGCGGGAGGACGCCGCGGAACGGGCCAGGCGGGCCAGGGACGAGGTCAGGGAGAGCGTCCGGCGGGCCAGGGACGAGGCCCGGCAGGGCCGGCGGCAGGGCCAGGACGGCCCCTCGCCCCGGGACTGGGCCGACTGGGCCACGTCGCAGTCCTGGCCGAGCTCGAGGAGGAACTCACC
>JASIJN010000142.1 GCA_030050125.1 Streptosporangiaceae bacterium
AGGTAGATCAGCTCGGCGATCGGCACCGCGGCCCGGACCCGTCGCTCGGCCGCGTCGATGCCGCTCACCAGCGAGGCCGCGCTCTGGTCACGGGCGACCGCGATCTTCGCCGCCACCAGCAGGGTCTCCGGGCCAAGGTGCAGGGTGCGCAGGTGGATGACCCGCTCCACCTCGGGGCCGTCCTCCAGGGCCGCCACCACGGCCCGCTCGACGTCGATGGTGGCCGACTCGCCGATCAGCAGGCTCTTCATCTCGGTGGCCAGGATCACGGCGACGAACCCGAGCAGGACCCCGATCCCCAGTGAGCCGGCGCCGTCCCAGCGCCCGTCGCGGGTGACCCACGAGAGCACCACCCCGAACAGCGCGAAGGCCAGGCCGCACAGCGCCGCGGAGTCCTCCAGCAGGACGGCGGGCACCTCGGGCGACTTGGCCCGGCGGACGAACAGGACCAGGCGGCGCCAGGCCCCGGGCCCGCCCGCCTGCCTCGACTCGATGATCGCGGTCCGGAACGACAGGCCCTCGAGGACGGCCGCGACGGCGAGCACCACGAGCGCCACCGCCGGCGAGGTGAGGTGCTCGGGATGGGCTATCCGCTCGGCTCCCTCGTAGAGGGAGAACGCGGCGCCCACGGTGAACAGCACCAGGGCCACGATGAACCCGTAGACGTAGCGTTCAGATCCGAAGCCGAACTGATGCTCCTCGGTCTCCTCGCGCTGGGCCCGGCTGCGGCCGATGAGCAGCAGCGCCTGATTGCTCGAATCGGCCACCGAATGGACGGACTCGGCCAGCATCGAGGCCGAGCCGGTGATCAGGAACGCGGCGAACTTCGTAACGGCGATGCCGAGATTGGCGGCAAAGGCCGCGATGACCGTCCGCCTGCCCTCGGCCGGCTCGGCCACGGTTAGCCAGCGGCCGGGTCGCGCGCCTCGTCGACCAGCATCACCGGGATGTCGTCGCGGACCGGGTAGGCCAGGCCGCAGTGCTTTCCGGTGCAGACCAGCTCGCTGGCCTTCTTATCGACTCGTACCGGTGCGTGGCACTTCGGGCAGACCAGGATCTCGAGCAGCCAGTCATCGATCTTCACTGCATCTCTCCCTCAGCTGTCACCGAGCACGATACGCAAGACCTGGTCGCGCACGCCGGTCAGGGTCTCCTCGTCGGGCGCCTCGACGTTGAGCCGCAGCAGCGGCTCGGTGTTCGACGGGCGCAGGTTGAACCACCAGCCGCCGCACCCGACGGTCAGCCCGTCCAGCTCGTCCGTCCGCACGCCCTCGCGGCCGGCGAAGGCCGCGCGGACCCGCTCGGTGGCCGCCCGCTGATCCGGGACCTCGCTGTTGATCTCGCCGGACGCGCGGTACCTTTCGTACCCCGACAGCAGCGGCGACAGCGGCCCGTCCTGTGACCCGAGCGCGGCGAGCACATGCAGCGCGGCCAGCATGCCCGAGTCGGCGAACCAGAAATCGCGGAAGTAGAAATGCCCGGAATGCTCGCCGCCGAAGATCGCCCCGGTGGCGGCCATGTCCGCCTTGATGAACGAGTGCCCGACCCGGGTCCTGACCGGGGTACCGCCGTGCGCGGCCACGATCTCCGGGACCGCGCGCGAGGTGATCAGGTTGTGGATGATCGTGGCGCCCGGCTCCCTGGCCAGCTCGGCCACGGCGATCAGCGCGGTCAGCACCGACGGCGAGACGATCTCGCCCCGCTCGTCGACCACGAAGCAGCGGTCGGCGTCGCCGTCGAAGGCCAGGCCGACGTCGGCGCCGGAGCTGACCACGGCACGCTGCAGGTCGACCAGGTTCTTCGGGTCGATCGGGTTGGCCTCGTGGTTCGGGAACGTGCCGTCAAGGTCGAAGTAGAGCGGCACGAGGGTGATCGGCAGCCCCTCGAACACCTTGGGCACCGTGTGGCCCGCCATGCCGTTCCCGGCGTCCACGGCCACGGTCAGCGGGCGGATGCCGGACAGGTCGACCAGCCTCCGCAGGTACGCCGCATACCCGGACAGCAGGTCGCGTTCCTGGACGCTGCCGGGAGCGCCCTGGCCGGCCGGGACGCCGGCCTCGGCCATCTCGCGCAGCTGCGCGAGCCCGGTCTGCTCGCCGACCGGCTTGGCGCCCGCCCGGCAGAGCTTGATCCCGTTGTACTTGGCCGGGTTGTGGCTCGCGGTGATCATCGCGCCGGGGATGCCGAGGCTGCCGCTGGCGTAGTAGAGCATGTCGGTCGAGCCCAGGCCGCCGGACACCACGTCCGCCCCCTGGCCGGCCGCCCCGTGCCCGAAGGCCTCGGCCAGCGGCACCGAGGAGGTGCGCATGTCGTGCACGGTCACCACGGCCGGCGCGCCGGTCAGCCGCACGAACGCGGCGCCGACGGCCTCGGCCACGCTCTCGTCCAGTTCGTCGGGCACCGTGCCGCGGATGTCGTATGCCTTGAAGATCTTCGCGTACTCGGCCACTGGGGTTGCCTCCGCGCCTGCCTCGCCCGGTCGCGACGCTCTCGGTCGCGATAGACGGACACCCTACCGGGAGCGCCGTGCTACCGTAGCCGCCCCGTGTCCCGAGGCGACGAGCGCAGCACCCGGAGATGGCCGCGCCGCCCGACCTCGACGCCCTGGCCGACCGGCTCGCCGGCCGGGCGCGACGTCGTGGCCTCCATGACCGCGTTGGCCAGCGCCTCCAGGTCGTCCACCGGTTCTTCGGCGGGCCCGTCGGGCAGGCGGACCACCTCCCACCCGCGGGGCACCGTCATCCGGTCGGCGTGGGCGGCGCACAGGTCGTAGCAGTGCGGCTCGACGAAGGCGGCCAGCGGGCCGAGGACCGCGGTGGAGTCGCGGTAGACGTAGGTGAGCGTGTGCACGGCAGCCCGCTTGCAGGCGGGCCGGCTGCAGCGACGAGAACTCAACGGCCCGCCTCCCTCACGACCGCGCCGACGGCGGGCGAGCGCGTCCCGCGGCGGGCAGGATCGCGTAGATCGCTCACAACGGCTGACGGTATCGATCCGGGGGCACTAACGCCATCACCCGGGGCACTCTGCGCGATCGTGTCTCGACTGCCGCTCCGGCCCGGGCCGGGGCAGATACGCTCGGTGACTGTGAATGATGGCTCGGGCGCGGCCCGGGGCGGCCGGCCCGGGGCACGGATCCGGCGGCGTGACTCGCGTGGCCGCGGCCTGCGCGGCACGCTCACCCCGCAGGACCTGCCGCTCTACCGCAGCCGCGCGCAGCGCTTCGACGACCTGGTGCTCGAGGCGGTGGCGCGGCTCGAGCCGCGCTGGGAGGCGGAACTGTCCGGCGTGGAGTTCGCCGTGGAGGAGATCCCGGCCGGCGGTCCGGCCGACGACGACGTCGATCCGGTGCCGCTGGCCCGGCTCGATCCCGGCTCGGCGGCCGCCGGCGACCCTCGCCATCCCGCCAGGCCGGCCCGTGTGGTGCTCTACCGGCGCCCGCTCATGGCCCGCGCCGACGACGAAGAGGACCTGCGCGTGCTCGTGCTGGACGTGGTCGTCGAGGAGTTCGCCCGGCTGCTCGGCCTCGACCCCGAGGAGGTCGATCCGGGTTACCCGGAGGAGGACTGACCGGCGGGCGGCTTCAGGGCAGGGCGGTGATCACCGAGTTCTGCACGGCGGGCAGCGGGACCCAGGTCAGGGCGCTGGTCACCGGGAGCAGGGACCGCACCACGCCGGCCTGGGTGACCACCCGCCCGGCGTAGACCGGTCCCGAGCCGGCCAGCGGCGTGACCACGATCGCGAACGCCGAGGACCGCCCCCCCTGGCGCGGCGCGGCCAGCGTGACCACCACCGAGTGGCCGGCGGCCAGCTGCACCGTGCGCGGTGCCGCGGTCCCCGTGGCGGCCTGCCCGGCGGCCGTCAGCTCCGTCACCTGCACCTGGGCCGCTCCCCCGGGGGCCGAAAGGACCACCGCGCACGTGCCCCCGGTGCCCGGATCACCGGCGATCACGCCCTGCTCCTGCAGCGGCGCGGCGGCCGCGGTGAACGCGCCCGGGGCGCCGGCCGCCCCGCCGGGCAGGCTCATGGAGGCGGTCACCGGGACGCTGGAGGAGACTTCGATCGCGGCCGGGATCCCGCCCAGCGAGGGCAGGGCCACGGAGATCGCCGAGCCGCCGGGAAGGTCGAGGCCGCTTCCCCCGGTCGGCTGGTAGGAGCCCGTCGCCGTGATCGCGGTCAGCTTGATCTGGGCGTTGCCCGCGCCGGGGACGGCGACGTAGAGCACCCGCCCGCCCGGCGTTCCCGGCAGGCCGGGCAGCACCTGGGTGGTGGCCGGCTGCTGGGCCGCGGGCAGCCAGCCGCCGGGCTGGCTCGCGCTGGACGTCTCGAGGACCGCGGCCACCACCCGGCCCACGCTGGTGGTCACGTTCAGCGCCACCGTCCGGGAGCCGCGCACCAGGCCGGCCAGCGACTGCACGATGATGCCGTGCGGCGGGACGCTGATACCCGTGTCGGCGTTGCCGAGCACCGGGCCGCTGTCGGTGATGGCCTGGACCGACGCGTCGGCGGCCTGCCCGTCGGTGTTCATCAGGTACAGCTGGATGTCGGCCACCGACTTCTGCCCGGGGCCCACGAACCAGAAGTCGGTGCCCGGGCCCAGGCACGACGCCGTGCCCAGTCCGCCGGAGCTGGTCTGCTCGGCCTCGAGCCCGCGCGCCATCGCGCCGCTGGCCGTGATCATCACGCCGCCGCGGGCCGGGCCGGTCGGTACCGGGGCTCCCG
>JASIJN010000143.1 GCA_030050125.1 Streptosporangiaceae bacterium
CACCGGTATCGCCGACCAGGCGACGCAGGCCGCGGCGAGCAGGCCGGCGGCGGCGGCCTGGCGTGGCGTCCTCATCGGTGGCTCACCATGACCCTTCTGGTGTACGGGGCGAGCGGCTCGTCCAGGCTCTGCTCGCCGTCCCATCGGACCACCGGGATGCCGAGCTCGCGCAGCGAGAACCTGATCGCCTCCTGCTCCATCCGCCAGATCCTGCGGGCCAGCCCGCCGAGGCTGTCCGAGCTGCCGGACGGCTCCGCGTTCAGCAGGTCGACGATCAGGATGGTGAAGCCGCGCTCGCGCAGGTCCCGGAGCGTCTCCACCAGGCCGCGGTCCAGCAGCGGGGTGAACACCAGGATCAGCGCCCCGGGCGGCAGCGCCGCCCGGGGCAGCCGGTTGATCCCGGCCGCCCGGGCCAGCGGGCCGCCCGGCGCGGGGTCGGCCAGCATCAGGTCCATGATCCGGTAGTAGTGCCGGGAGCCTGCGCCTGGGCTGATCCAGCGGACGCTGCGCTGGTAGACCACGAGGCCGACCCGGTCCCGGACCGCGAGGTAGGCGCGGGCCGCGGCGGCGGACCCGCGCAGGGCCAGGTCGGCCGGGGTCGCGCCGGGCTCGCCGACGTCGGAGCTGGCGTCGGCGATGATGACAACGTTCTGGGTGCGTTCCGCCGCGAACGTGTTCAGCTGCAGGCGGCCCCGCCGGGTGGTGGCGGGCCAGTTGATCCGCCGCTGCCGGTCGCCGGGGACGAACTCGCGCACCCCGGTGAACTCGAGCCCCTCGCCCGGCGACCTGGACGCGTGCTCGCCCAGGCGGCTGGGCAGCCGGCTGAGCACCACCCGGCTCTGCTGCGCCGCGGGCCTCGGGTAGCAGTCGACGGCGGGCAGCTCGATCCTGGCCTGGCCCTCGGCCAGCCGCGCCCGGTCCCTGAGCGTGATCCCCAGCACGCCGAGCTTTCGCCGCCCGGAGCGGGTCACCCGGAACGGCAGGCTGGAATCGCCGTCGGCCTGGGCCGTGGCCTCCGCCTGACGCCGGCCGTCGGCGGCGGGCACGATCGCGTACCGGGGATGCATGATCAGGTCCACCGAATGGTCGCCTGACCCGGTCACCGTGACCTCGAGCTCGGCCTCCTCGCCCTCGGTCAGGCGGACGGCGTTCGTGCGCATGCCGACTCCGACCTGGCCGGGCCGGCCGCCCAGCCGGGCCGCGAGCAGCAGCACGGCCGGCGCGGCGACGCCGGCGAACTCCGGCCGCCGGGTCAGGACCGCGATGATCAGGCCGGCCAGCGCCAGGGTGACCAGCCGCTGGGCGTGAGCCGACGGAGCCCAGCCCAGCCGGACCTGGCGAGACTGGTCCGGCGGGGTCCCGGCCGCCGGGCCGGCTGGCTGATCCTGCCGCGCGGCCATGGCCGTCAGCCGCCGGGCCGGACGGCCGGGTCGGTGCGCGGCGTCGGCACGGCGGCCAGCAGCCGGGCCACCACGTCGTCGGAGCTGACCTTGCGCACCCAGAGCTCGGGATGCAGCGTGATCCGGTGGGCCAGCGCCGGGACGGCGACGCTCTTGACGTCGTCGGGTATCACGTAGTCGCGCAGCCGCAGCAGCGCCTCGCCCCGGGCCAGCTGGACCAGCGCCAGGCTGCCCCGCGGGCTCGCGCCGACCTGGATCTGCGGGTGCTCCCTGGTCGCCCCGATGATCGCGACGACGTACTCCAGCAGGTCGGGCGAGACCTCGACCTGCTCCAGCGACCGGCGCATGGCGGTCAGCTCGGCCGCGTCGGTGACCTGGGCCAGCCCGGCCCGCTCGGTCGCCCGGTCCAGCCGCCGCTGCAGCATCCGCACCTCGTCGGCGGCCTGCAGGTAGCCCAGCCGCAGCCGCATCAAGAACCGGTCGAGCTGGGCTTCGGGCAGCTCGTAGGTGCCCTCGTACTCGATCGGGTTGTCGGTGGCCAGCACCACGAACGGCTGCGGCAGCGGCCGGGTCTCCCCGTCCATGCTCACCTGGCCCTCGCCCATGGCCTCGAGCAGCGCCGCCTGCGTCTTGGGCGGCGTCCGGTTGATCTCGTCGGCCAGCAGCAGCTGGGTGAAGACCGGGCCGGGCCGGAACACCATCTGGCCGGTCCGCTGGTCGTACAGCGGCGCGCCGACCACGTCGGAGGGAAGCAGGTCGGGCGTGAACTGGATCCGGGCGAATTCCAGGCCCAGGGTCCGCGCGAAGGAGCGGGCGATCAGCGTCTTGCCCAGGCCGGGCAGGTCCTCGAGCAGGATGTGCCCGCCCGCCAGTATGCCGATCATCACCAGCTCGAGGGCCCGGCGGTTCCCGACCACCGCACGCTCGATCTCGTCGAGGACCGCCGCGCACCGCTGCGCGGCCTGGCCCGGCGTCGTGCTGAGTTCGGTCAAAGTCGCTCCAGTCGGTCGATGAGCCGGGCCAGGGTCCGCGGCGGAATGCCGCCGCCCCGGCGCTCCGTGGTGACCTCCGGTCGTGCGGGATCGACCCAGTACCAGAGGGCGAGGTCGCGCGAGCGCGGGCAGAGCAGCCGCCGGGCGGCCTCGGGATCGTCGCGCAGGCTGACGCCGTG
>JASIJN010000144.1 GCA_030050125.1 Streptosporangiaceae bacterium
CGGCAGCGGGGGCTCCGCGGCGCGGCCCGCGTCGGCCGGGGCGGTGCGCGGCGTCGTCTCCATGCTCATGGCCGGTCTCCGATCAGCTCCAGGTAGATGTCCTCCAGCGTGGGGCGGGTCACGGTCAGGCCGGGGACCTCGCCGCCGAATCGCGCACCGAGCTCCGCCACCACCCGGGTGGGCTCGCCGGTCTGCAGCCGGCACGGCCCGTCGTCGCCCAGCCAGCTGACCGTCGCCGCTCGCGCGGCCCGCCCGCCGAGCCCGGCCGGCGTTCCCATGGCCTGGATCCGGCCGCCCGAGATCACCGCCACCCGGTCGGCCAGGGCCTCGGCCTCGTCGAGGTAATGCGTGGTCAGCAGGATCGTGGCGCCGCCGCCGGACAGCTCGGCGATCAGCTGCCAGAACTGACGGCGCGCCTCGGGATCGAAGCCGGTGGTCGGCTCGTCGAGAAAGAGCAGCTCCGGATCGCCCACGATGCCGAGTGCGACGTCGAGCCTGCGCAGCTGGCCCCCGGACAGCTTGTGCAGCCGGGCGCCGGATTTGGCGGCGAGCCCGACCAGGCCGATGACCTCGTCCGGGTCGCGCGGCCGCGGGTAGAAGGCGGCGAACTGGCGCACCATCTCGCGCACGGTCAGCTCGGGTCCCTCGGCGGTGAGCTGCAGCACGATCCCGATGCGGGCCCGCCAGGCCCGGCCGGCCCGCTCCGGGTCCTCGCCCAGCACCCGCACGGTGCCGCCGTCGCGGCGGCGATAGCCCTCGAGGATCTCCACCGTGGTCGTCTTGCCCGCGCCGTTGGGGCCGAGCAGGGCGAACACTTCCCCGCGCCGGATCTCGAGGTCGACCCCGCCGACGGCGGTCACCTCGCCGTACCGCTTGCGCAGGCCGTCGACCCGTACCGCGGTGCTGGTGTCATCTGTCATGGTTCTACTGTGCCGCTACCAGACCGGGCCGCGCCCGGTCTGTGCCGCTACCAGACCGAGCCGCGCCCGGCCGGCTGGGTAGGGTGGATCTCTGGGGCGTGAATGCCTCCTGGGCAAAGAGGTGATGCTGTGCTGGCCGACTCGCACGGACGGGTGGCGACCGATCTGCGAGTGTCCGTCACCGACCGCTGCAACCTGCGCTGCCAGTACTGCATGCCGGCCGAGGGGATGGACTGGCTGCCCAAGCCGGGGCTGCTGACCGACGACGAGATGGTGCGCCTGATCCGGATCGGGGTAGAGCGGCTCGGCATCACCGAGATCCGGTTCACCGGCGGCGAGCCGTTGCTGCGGCGCAGCCTGGCCGAGATCGTGGCCCGGGCCGCCGCGCTCCGGCCGCGCCCGCAGATATCGCTGACCACCAACGGGATCGGGCTCGACCGGCTGGCCCAGCCGTTGCGCGCGGCGGGCCTGGACCGCATCAACGTGTCGCTGGACACGCTCAGGCCGCAGACCTTCCGGGCCCTGGCCCGGCGGGACCGGCTGGCCGACGTGCTGTCCGGGCTGGCCGCGGCGGCCGCGACCGGGCTGGCGCCGGTCAAGGTCAACGCGGTGCTCATGCGCGGCATCAACGACGACGAGGCGGTGCCGCTGGCCCGGTTCTGCCTGGAGCGCGGGTACCAGCTGCGGTTCATCGAGCAGATGCCGCTGGACGCGCAGCACGGCTGGCGCCGCGAGGGCATGGTGACCGCGGACGAGATCCTGGCCGGGCTGTCGGCCGCGTTCTCGCTGACGCCGGATGACCCGGCGGCCCGCGGGTCGGCGCCGGCCGAGGTGTTCCTGGTCGACGGCGGCCCGGCCCGCATCGGCGTGATCGGCTCGGTGACCAGGCCGTTCTGCGGCTCCTGCGACCGGGTCAGGCTCACCGCGGACGGCCAGGTCCGCAACTGCCTGTTCGCCACCACCGAGAGCGACCTGCGCGGGCCGCTGCGTGACGGGGCGAGCGACGAGGCGCTGGCCGGGCTCTGGCGCCGGGCGGTCGCGTCCAAGCTGCCCGGTCACGGCATCAACGACCCCGGATTCCTGCAGCCCGCGCGGCCCATGTCGGCCATCGGCGGCTGAAGCCAGGGCAGGAAGGGGAGCGGCGCCGGGATCGCCCTGGTTCCGCCGATGCGGCTGGATCCGGGGCGCCGCGGCGCGGCTGCGAACCAGAGTCTGAGGGTGCCGGGGATTCGGGGCGCCGCGGCGCGGCCGCGGACCAGATTCGGCGGGTGCCGGGGCGTCAAAAACCTCCCGGGTTTGCCCTTCGCATCGTAGCGATATATCTTTGATGTATCTAGAGCGTTCGGCGACTGTCCAGGACACCTGCGACGACCGGGCCGGCCGCGGACAAGGAGATAAGGATCATGCGAGAAGAAGGAGGCCGCTTCCACGGCGAGGAGAAGGGCTGGGAGCGCGGCGGCGACGAGGACATCATGTGGCGGCGCCGCAGCCGCCGCGGACACTGGCGCGGAGGGTTCCCGCCCGGCCCGCCCGGCCCGCCCCTCCCCTACCTGCTGTGGCGCGATGCGCGGGCCCGCGGAAGGCACGGGCCGAGGGCGCGCCGGGGCGACGTCCGGGCGGCGGCGCTGGCGCTGCTGGCCGAGGAGCCGCTGAACGGCTACCAGATCATCCAGGCGATCGGCGAGCGCAGCGACGGCGTGTGGCGGCCCAGTCCGGGGTCGGTCTACCCGGCCCTGCAGCAACTCGAGGACGAGGGCCTGATCCGGGTCGAGGCGGGCGACGCGGGGCGCCGGGCGTACCGGCTCACCGATGAGGGCCGCGAGTACGTCGAGGCGCACCCAGAGGAGCTGCGGGCGCCGTGGGACGTGGTGGCCGGAGCGGTCGGGGAGAGCGCGATCGAGATGCGCAATCTCGTCGGCCAGGTGGTCATGGCCGCTCACCAGGTGCTGAGCGCCGGGACCGAGGACCAGGTCAGGCAGGCCCGCGAGGTGCTCACCGACGCGCGCAAGGCGCTGTACCGGCTGCTGGCCAGCGACGACGAGTGAGCGAGCCGGAGGGGCGCGGCCGCCGGGCGGCCGGATGACGGCCGGCCCGGCTAGGCTCGAGGCTACACAGCAGGGAGGCAGCAGCGTTGGTAACCCATGCCAGCACGGACTCCGAGGGCGCGCCGGCCCCGTCCCGGGCCGCCGCGCCCGCCTCGGAGCCGGTGATCATCGTATCCGGCCTGACCAAGCAGTACGGCGAGGTCCAGGCGGTGCGGGGCATCGACTTCGAGGTGGCCCGCGGCGAGACGTTCGGGTTCCTCGGGCCCAACGGGGCGGGCAAGACCACCACGATCAAGATCTTGTGCACGCTGGCCAACGCCACGTCCGGGACGGCGATCGTGGCGGGCCACGACACCAGGACCGAGCGCGACTCGGTCCGGCGCAACATCGGCCTGGTGTTCCAGGACACCACGCTGGACACCTACCTGACCGCGGAGCAGAACCTCCGTTTCCACGCGGAGCTGTACGGCGTGCCGAGGGCCGCGGTGGCGCCGCGCATGCATCAGGTCATGGAGATGGTCGGGCTCTGGGACCGCAAGGACAGCCTGGTCAGCACGTACTCGGGCGGGATGCAGCGGCGGCTGGAGATCGCCCGCGGCCTGCTGCACGCCCCGCACGTGCTGTTCCTCGACGAGCCGACGGTCGGCCTGGACCCGCAGACCAGGTCGTCGATCTGGGCGTACATCAACGACCTCAAGCGCCGCGAGGACATCACCATCTTCCTCACCACCCACTACATGGACGAGGCCGAGCACTGCGACCGGATCGCGATCATCGATCACGGCAAGATCGTGGCCATCGACACGCCCGAGGCGCTCAAGGCCAGCATCGGCAAGGACCGCGTGCAGATCCACACCGCCGACGACGCCGCGGCGATCGCCGCGCTGAAGGACACGTTCGGCATCGAGGCCGCCGTGCACGAGGGCGCGGTGACGTTCTCGGTGGCGGCCGGCGAGCAGTTCGTGCCACGGCTGTTCGATGAGTTCTCGGTGCCGATCCGCTCGGTCAGCGTGTCCCGGCCGTCTCTGGACGACGTGTTCATGTCCTACACCGGCAGCACGATCCGCGACGCCGAGGCGTCCGGCACCGACTCCATGCGTCAGATGGTCCAGCGATTCCGCGCCGGGAGGCGATAAGCGATGGCCACTTCGATCACCGACGTCACACCCGCGCCGCCGGTCGACCAGCTCGTCGGCCAGATCAGGGTGGCGGTGCCCGGCGGCGGGCTGCGACATGACCTGCGGGCCGCCGGGATCGTCTGGCGGCGGGAGCTGATCAGGTTCCGCACCGACCGGCTGCGGGCGATCACCTCGCTGATCCAGCCGGTGCTGTTCCTGTTCGTGCTGGGCACCGGGCTCGGCGCTCTGGCCGGCCGGAGCCTGCCCGCGGGAATCAGCTTCAAGACCTTCATCTACCCCGGCGTGCTGGCCATGTCGGTACTGTTCACCGCCATTTTCTCCGCCGCCTCGATCGTTTGGGACCGTGAATTCGGGTTCCTGCGGGAGATCCTGGTGGCCCCGGTCAGTCGGGCCTCGATCGTGATCGGCAAGTGCCTGGGCGGAGCGACGATCGCGACCTTCCAGGGAATCATCTTCCTGGTCCTGGCCGGCTTCGCCGGCGTGCCCTACAACCCGGTGCTGATAATCACGCTGATCGGGGAACTGCTGCTGCTCTCGTTCACGCTGACCGCGTTCGGCGTGATGATGGCGGCGCGGATCAAGCAGTTCCAGGCGTTCATGGCACTCACCCAGATGCTCGTGATGCCGCTGTTCTTCCTGTCAGGGGCGCTGTACCCGCTGAGCGGGCTGCCGGCCTGGCTCACCGTTCTCACCAGGATCGACCCGCTGACCTACATTGTCGGGCCGATGCGGCACGCGGTGTTCAGCCACCTGTCGATGCCGGCCGTGTTCGAGCAGCACCTCTCGCCGACCATTACCTGGGCCGGCTGGGCGGTGCCGATGGGGCTGTCGCTCGGGATGGTGGCGGTGATGGGCCTCGGCATGACGGCGATCGCGATCGCCGAGTTCCGCAAGACCGAGTAAAAAGCCGGGAAAGAAAGAGCGACGCCGGGTGGCTACGGGGGCAAACCACCCGGCGTCGCATTCATCGGCGCTCCGACGGGGGCCCGGAACGCCGGCATCGGTGCCCCGGCGGGGGACCAGAGCACCGGCAAACATGTTACACCTAAGCCCCCCCTTGTGCGTCAAGACCGGATTACTAGCGATCTGAGCACGTCGGCGCGCTGAACGGCGCTGATCAGGTCTTTTTTTCCGGTGGCCTTTCGCGCCGCGTTCAACTGCGGAGCGCAGCCGAGTCGCTGCTGTCCGACGTGCCCCGAATGCCCGGTCTGCGGGCCGATCAGGCGCCGGGCGTGCGCTGGTCGCCGGCCGGCGGCGTCTGCCGCTCCGGGAGGTTCGGCTCATAGGGCCGGAACCGGGACCGGCCGTCCGGCTCACGGCCGCCGTTGGCGAAGACGACGGCGAAGTACGGTATGACGATCGCGCCCACGGCCGGGATGGCGGTGAGCCATCCGGCGCCGTGCAGGAAGGCCACCACGGCGATCACGAAGCAGACCAGCCGGATGCCCATCATGATCAGATACCGGCGCTCCCGGTAGGCGATGTCCTCCGACTTCGGCCGGCGGGCTTCGGTCACCACCTGGGGGCGTTCCCGACGCGACTGGTGCAGCGCTCTCACGGTTCCACGTTATGCCCCGACCCGCTCCGCGTCACCTCCGGTGCCCGATCCCGCGGCCCGTCAGCGGGCCAGTCAGCGGGGCCAGCCGGCCGGGAACGGCGGGCCGTCCGGGACGATCCCGGCGGCGTCTCCGACCGACGGGGCGCCGGCCAGGGCCATCGCGTGGGCCAGGTCGTCGGTCAGGCCGGCCAGCAGCGACCGGACGCCGTCGGCGCCGCCGCAGGCGAGCGCCCACAGCACCGGCCGGCCG